>CAYNUN010000029.1:0-12360 GCA_964400345.1 uncultured Methylobacteriaceae bacterium | reverse complement strand
GATCCGCGGCTGGACGCCTTCCTGACCCACGAAATTCCCTTCGCCGACGCGCCCGAGCGTCTCCCCGCCCTCCTCGCCGCGGACGCCGACGCGCTCGCCGTGGCCCTCCGTTACTGAAACCCGAAAGGCTGCCTGCATGTATGCGCTCGAAGTCCGCGACCACATCATGATCGCCCAGTCCTTCAAGGGCGAGTTCTTCGGCCCCGCGCAGCGCGTCCACGGCGCGACCTTCGTGATCGACGTCGCCTTTTTCCGCGAAACGCTCAACGAATACGAGGTCGTCGTCGACATCGGCCGCGCCCATGACGCGCTGAAGGCCGCGATCGCCCCGATCAACTATCGCAATCTCGACGAAGCGCCCGAATTCGCGGGACGCCAGACGACCACCGAGTTCCTCTCCCGCTACGTCTTCGACCGCATGGCCGAAGCGGCCCGCACGGGCGATCTCGGCCCCGGTTCCGAGGGGATCGTGAAGATCCGCGTCACCCTGCATGAGAGCCACGTGGCCCGCGCCTGGTTCGAGGGTCCGGTCGCGCGATGATCCGCATCGGCTTCGTCGTCCCGGGCGATCTCGCAAGCCCGACGGGCGGCTATCGCTATGACAGGGAGGTGCTCGCCGCGCTGCCGCGGCACGGCATCGCGCCCCTGCATGTCGCGATCCCCGGCACATGGCCCCGCCCGGACGACGAAGCGCGGCGCGCGACCGCGGCGATGCTCGCGGCGCTTCCCGAAGGCATGCCCCTCCTGATCGACGGCTTGGCCTTCGGAGCCTTCTCGACGATCGAGATCGACGCCGCACGCGGCCCGATCGCGGCGCTCGTCCATCATCCTCTCGCGCATGAGACCGGCATCGATCCGCAGCAGGCCGCCGCCTTCGCCGCAAGCGAAAAGGCCGCCCTCGCCCGCACCGTCGCCGTCGTGGCGTCGAGCAAGGCGACCGGCCGACGGCTCGTGCAGGATTTCGGCGTCGACGAGGCGCGGATCTCCATCGCGGAACCGGGCGTGGACGAAGCCGCACCCGCGACGGGCGCCGCCCCCGGCGAACCGCCGCATCTCGTCGCACTCGGTGCGATCTCGCCGCGCAAGGGCTACGACGTGCTCGTCGCCGCCATGGCCCGCCTCGCCGACCGCCCTTGGCGGATGACCGTCGCCGGCAGCGACGCCTTCGACCCGGGCACCGCCGCGGCATTACGTCGCGCCGCGTCGGAAGCCGGACTTTCGGAGCGCCTGAACTTCACCGGGGCGGTCCCCGATGATCGGATCGACGGCCTGCTCCGCTCCGGCGACGTCTTCGTCTTCCCGTCGCTTTACGAAGGCTACGGCATGGTGCTGACCGAAGCCTTGGCGCGCGGCCTGCCCTGCGTGACCACGACGGCCGTCCCTGCGGCCGCCGAGTTTTCTCCTCCCGCCGTCCGCTGCGTCCCGCCCGGCGACGCCGCGGCCTTGGCGGACGCGCTGCGTCCGCTGCTCGACGAGGCGGCGGTGCGCGAGGAGGCGAAACGCGCCGCCCTCGCCGTCCGCTCCGCCCTGCCCCGCTGGAACGAAACCGCCGCCTGCATCGCGGCCGTCATGACGAGGATCGCCCGATGAGCGGCTTCAGCCCCGAATGGCTCGCCTTGCGGGAGCCCGTCGACCACCGCTCGCGCGATGCCGCGCTCGCGGCCCGCTTGGCCGAAGGTTTCGCAGCCCGCGAAACGGTGCGGATCACCGATCTGGGCTGCGGCACGGGCTCCAATCTCCGCGCCATGGCCCCGCTCCTCGGCCGGGATCAGGCTTGGACGCTGGTCGATCATGATCCGCGCCTTCTGCAAGCGGCCCGAGAACGCCTGACCGTGTGGGCCGATCGCGCAGAAGACGGGGGTGACATTCTCACCCTCGTCGCAGCGGACCGCAGGATCACCGTTCGGTTCCGTCAGGCGGATCTCGTCGCGGGCCTCGAACCCGTGCTCGACGACGCGGGCGACCTCGTCACGGCGGCGGCCTTGTTCGATCTCGTTTCGGTCCCTTGGATCGAGCGCTTCGTGGCGGGGCTCGCGGCGCGCCGCCTGCCGCTCTACACCGTGCTCACTTATGACGGGGTGGAGACGCGCGATCCCGCGCATCCGGCCGACGAGGCCGTTTTCAAGGCGTTCCACCGCCATCAGGGGACCGACAAGGGCTTCGGTCCTTCCGCCGGACCGAAGGCGGCCGCCCTCATGGCCGATGCGTTCCGCCGCGCGGGCTATGCCGTCGAGACCGCGTCGAGCCCGTGGCGGCTCGCGGCCCCCGCGGATGTCGCGCTCATGCGCTCCTTGAGCGAGGGGATCGCCGCTGCGGCGCGCGAGACGGGCCTCGTCGACCCGTCCGATCTCGCGTCATGGGAGGCTGCGACCGCCTCGATCAAGGGGCAGACGGTCGGGCATCTCGACCTTTTGGCGACGCCTTCGGCCTGATTTCAGCCGCGATGCGGCAGCATGCGGCGCAGCAGGCCGTCCTTGCGGACGAGGCCGTGATACAGCGCCGCGCCGATATGCCCGACGACGAGCACCGCCATCGTGATCGCGGTGATCTTGTGCGCGGTGAAGACCGCCTTGATCGTCGCTTCGCTTCCACTGAAGCCGAAGGGAACCGGCACCGTCCAGAACAGGTTGACGGGCTTGCAGCACATCGATGTGCCGATGAAGCCGAGCGCGGGGGTGATGAAGATGAGCGCATACAGCAGGTGATGCACCGCCGCGGCCGTTTTCCGCTGAGCTTCGGGCATGTCCGCCGGATAGGCGGGCGCGCCCCGGCCGACGCGGTAGGCCACGCGAAGCACGGCGAGGACGAACACCAGAATGCCGAAACTCTTGTGAAGCTCGTACATCGCATTCACGGTCGGCGTCGGCTCCGGCGCGTCGCTCATGACGATCCCCACGGGGATGAGCGTCAGGATCATGGCCGCATGAAGCCAATGCAACCATTTCTGGGGTGCGGTGTAGTCCGTCCTGATACCCGCTCCGGCTTCAGACTGCATCGTATTCCTCCCGAGATCGCAGAGCCGCGTCATGCCCGCCGAAATTTTTACTCAGCATCCCGGTCATTATGGTGTATGCACGGCCGCGGGGAAGGTTCGCTTTCACAACGAGCCGACGACTTGAAGCGGATTCAAGACCGCCTAGTTCACGGCTCGGGGAAGCCATGCGTTCAGAGACGCTTGCATGAATAGACCGCAGAACGTCGTTCGGTTGCTCGGGAATCTCGAGACCACAACCGTCGAACGCGCCGTATCCGAACTCCGCTCCGGCAGGCCGATTCTGCTCGAGTCGCATGAGGGCGACGTCATCGTTCTCGGCGTGGAGTCGTTCGAGTCCGAATTGGCCGTTCAGCTCGAAGGCATCGCCTTGGGCAAGGCGCGGCTCGTTCTCCCGGGTGCACGGCTTCGCAGGCTCGGTCTCGAACGCGAGACGGCGGGCAGCTTGGCGCTTCCCAAACTCGACCGCGAACGGATCGAAACCCTTGCGCTGAAGCTCGACGCGAAGGTCGATGCTCCGGTGGCCGCGGCCACGGGCGTCGACAAGGCGGCGATCGAGCTCGCCGCTCTGGCGCTCATTCTCCCGGCCCTGATCGTCGTCCCCTTGTCGGCGACCGCGCGCATCGATGCGCTCGCCGCCGTGACGGTCGAAGCCGTCGCGGTCTACCGCAAGGCCGCGACCAAGAACCTGCATATCGTCAGCCGCGCGCCCGTCCCGCTCGAAGCCGCGCCGACCGAATTCGTCGTGTTCCGCGGCGGCGAAGGCCTTCGCGATCAGGTGGCCATCGTCGTCGGCGAGCCGGATTTCTCGCAGCCCGTTCCGGTCCGGCTGCATTCCGCCTGTCTCACGGGCGATCTGTTCGGCTCGCTGAAATGCGACTGCGGCGACCAGCTTCGCGGCACCGTGCGCTGGATGGCGGAGAACGGCGGCGGCATCCTGCTCTATCTGGATCAGGAAGGCCGCGGCAACGGACTCGCGAACAAGATCCGCGCCTACAAGCTTCAGAGCCAAGGCTGGGACACCTACGACGCCGACGAAGTGCTCGGCTTCGATCTCGATCAGCGCCGTTTCGACTTCGCGGCGGAGATGCTCAACGCTCTCGGGGTCAAGCGCGTGAAGCTCCTCACCAACAATCCCGAAAAGATCGGGGCGGTGAAGCGCGCCGGCATCGAAGTGGCGTCGCATGAACGCGTGATCGGACGGCCTACGGCCGAGAACGTTCTCTATCTCACCTCGAAGCGCGACCGCGCCGGCCACCTGATCGACGTCGAGGCGCTCACCGCTCGCCTCTCCGTTCAGGATTGATCATCAAGTCCCGGGCGTGAGCCGCCGTCCACCCCCGCCCGCGCCCTTCCCCCTCGCGGCGACGACGACGCTCTTCGCGTTGGCGTGGCTCGCCTTGGGGTATCCGTGGCTCTCCGGGCAGGTCACGATCCCTTGGGATGCGAAGGCGCATTTCCAGCCTCAACTGGCCTTTCTCGCCTCGGCGCTCCGCGGCGGCGAGATCCCGCTCTGGAATCCCCATGTCTTCGGCGGGACGCCGCATGTCGCGGATCCGCAATCGCTCGTCTTCTCCGCGCCGCATCTCCTGCTCGCCCTGTTCGGAGAGCCGACCCTGCGTGCCGCCGACGCGATCGTCCTCGGCATGCTGTTTCTCGGCGGTTTCGGCCTCATCCTGTATTTTCGGGATCGCGGCTGGCATGCCGCGGGCGCGCTCGTCGCCGCGATCGCCTTCGCCTATGGCGGCTCCGCGGGCTGGCGCATTCAGCATACGGGGCAGGTGATCAGCCTCGCCTGGTGGCCTCTCGCGCTGTGGGCCATGACCCGCGCGATCGACCGCGCCTCCTGGCGTTACGGTGCGCTCACCGGCCTTTTCGCGGCACTCATGATCCTCGGGCTCATGGGCCGCGATCAGGTGGCCTGGCTCGGCGTCTGGTTGCTGATCCTTGTAGCCGTCGCCCGATGGATGGAGGCCGGCTCGCTGCTTCTGGGGCTGCGCTTCAGCCTGCCGGCGATCTTCGCGGCGCTCGGTGTCGGCCTCGCACTGGTGGCCGTGCCGCTGACCCTAACGGCTTTGCTTTCGGGCGTTTCGAACCGGCCATCGATCGACCTGCTCGGGGCGGAACGCGGCTCGCTCCACCCTGCGGCGCTGCTCACGGCCTTCGTGGGAAACCTTTACGGCGTGGCCGGTCCATTCGCGGATCATTGGGGGCCGCCGAGCCCCGCTTGGGGACCGGTCGACCTCTTCCTCGCCCGCAATATGAGTGCGATCTATGCCGGGGCCGTGCCGGTCGTGGCGATCCTGTGGGCGGGCTTCGCGCGCGGCGCGCTGAAGTCGCGCGAGATCCGGGCTTGGCTCGTCGCGTTCCTGTTCCTGCTTCTCTACGCCTTGGGGCGCTACACCCCGGTCTTCAGCTGGATGTTCGAGCTTCTTCCCGGCGCGAACATGTTCCGCCGCCCGGCCGACGCCACCTTCCATCTCGGCATGGTGATCGCGGTTCTGGGCGGCTATTGCGTGTCCCGCCTGATGCAGGAAGACCTCTCCCCTCCCACCGCCAGGCGCTTCCTCGCAACATTGGCCGCGCTCACGGGCGCTCTGGCTGCGGCCGCGGCGGTAGCGGTCTGGAAGGACCGGATCGCACTAGCGGCGCTTCCCATCATGATCGCCGCGGTCTCCTTCGGCGTATCCGGAACGGCGCTGCTGTTCGCGGAGCGATTCCGGAACAGGCGCCCCTTGGTGCCCGGCCTTTTGCTGGCGCTCGTACTATCGGCCGATCTCGCCTTCAGCAACGGACCCAACGAGTCGACCGCCCTGCCGCCCTCCACTTACGAAGTACTGGAGCCGAAAAGCGGAAACGAAACGATCTCGTTCCTGCGGCGCAAGCTGGGCGAGGCGAAAGCGCCGGACCGCCGCGACCGCGTCGAGCTGGTCGCGCTCGGCTTCCACTGGCCCAATGCGTCGCTGGTGCACGGGCTCGACAACACGCTCGGCTACAACCCGCTCCGCCTCGGCCTCTACACCGCCGCGACGGGAGCGCAGGACCACGCCGCGCTCGCGAGCCAGAAGAGCTTCGCGCCCGCCATGCCCTCCTATCGCTCGCCCTTGGTCGACATGCTGGGCCTGCGCTGGATCGCGACGGGGGTGCCCATCGGCGAGATCGACAAGAACCTGAAGCCCGGCGACCTCCTGCTCGTCGGCAAGACGGCCGACGGCCTCGTCTATGAGAACCCGCGCGCCCTGCCCCGCGTCCTCTTCGCCGCGGATGCGCGTCCCGCCGATTTCGACGCGATCCTGAAGACCGGCCGTTGGCCCGCCTTCGATCCGAGGACGACGGCGCTTCTCCCGCAGCGTGACGCCGCCGCGGTGAAGCCGGGTTCCGGCGGCACGGCCCGGATCGTCCGCTACGGCATGAACGAGGTCGTGATCGAAGCGGAGAGCCGCACGGGGGGCGTCCTCGTGCTCAACGACATGTGGCACCCGTGGTGGTCGGTGGAGATCGGAGGCGAGGAGAAGCCGCTCCTTCGCGCCAATCTCCTCTTCCGCGCGGTCGTGACGCCTCCCGGCAAACACACCGTCCGCTTCGTCTTCCGCCCCTTCCGCGGCGCGTGGCGGGAATTGGCGGAGAAGGCCAAGGGATTGAAAGGCTGAAGCCTTTCTCTGGCCGCCCGTCCTTCGTCTCCCTCATCAGGGAGAGGGTGTCGCCGTCAGGCGACGGACGAGAGGATCGCGACACCGGGCGAAAGCCGCCCCTTTCTCACCAGCTCAACCACGCGCTGACGGCCCGGCAGGGAAGCCCGCTGCCCGCCACCACGCTCCGCGCCTTCGCGGGGTCCAGCGCGCCGTCGGTCCAGATCTCCTCGCGATGCAGACCGCTCGCGATCATCAGCGCGTCGATCCCCGCTCGGCCCGCACCCGCGACGTCCGTTCTCAGCGCGTCGCCGATGCCGAGAATGCGCGCACGGTCGACGGGCTTTCCCCGCGCCGCTTCGCCGGCCGCGAAGGCGGCGACATAGGCCGGGGCATGCGGTTTGCCGCACCACAGGACACGGCCGCCCATCGTCTCGTACAAGGCCGCGATCGCGCCGGCGCAAGGATAGGACACACCGCCCACCTCCACCGCGAGGTCGGGATTGGCGCAGACGAGCGTCATGTCGCGCGCGAGCGCCGCGGCGAGACGATCGCGATAATTCTCCGCCGTTTCGGCCCCGTCGTCTTCGAGGCCGGAACAGACGATCGCTTCGGCGTGCGCGAAGGGCACCCTCTCGATCGTGGCGAACAGCGCATCGTCCCGCTTCTCCGGGCCGATATGGTGAACCCGGCGAATGCCCTTCTCCGCCAGCACCGCGAGCGTGAGATCGCCCGAGGTCACGAGCCGGTCATAGGCGTCCCGCGGCACGCCGATGCGCTCGATGAAGCCCGCCGTGACGTCGGACGGCATCGGCGCATTGGACAGCAGAACGACGGTTCCCCCGCCCCGGCGAAAGCGCAGCAGCGCGTCGCAGGCCGCGTCATGCGCGTTCACGCCGTCATGCACGACGCCCCACAGATCGCAGACGAGCAGGTCGTATCGGGCGAGCAGTCCGCCGCAGCCGTCGAGAATGTCGGGGGTCACGTTCAGCCCTTGTCGCGCATGAGCCGGGCCTTGTCGCGGTTCCAGTCCCGTTCCTTCTCGGTCTCGCGCTTGTCGTGCAGCTTCTTGCCGCGCGCGAGCGCGAGTTCGACCTTCGCGCGGCCCTTTTCGTTGAAATAGACCTTGAGCGGGATGATCGTCATCCCCTCGCGCTGCACGGCCACGAGCAGCTTGTTCAGCTCGCTCCTGTGCAGCAGCAGCTTCCGAGGCCGCTTCGTCTCGTGATTGAAGCGGTTCGCCTCGAGATATTCGGGGATATAGGCGTTCACGAGATAAAGCTCGCCGTTCTTCTGGTCGGCATAGCTTTCCCCGATGGTCGCCTTGCCTCCGCGCAGCGATTTCACCTCGGTCCCGGTCAGCGCGATGCCCGCCTCGAAGGTCTGCCCGATCTCATAGTTGAACCGGGCCTTGCGGTTGTCCGCAGCGATCCTCGCGTTCGGGTTCTCCTTCTTGGCCATCGCGCGCCCGAAACCTCCGTCAGGCCTTGATCAGGCCGGCATGCACCATCGCCTCGCGGATCCGCGCCTTGGTCGGCTCGGTCACGGGCATCAACGGCAGCCGCACCTCTTCGGTCCCCAGCCCGAGCAGCGCGAGGCCGCATTTCGCGCCGGCCAAGCCGGGTTCGAGGAAGATCGCCTGATCGAGCGGGACCAACCTGTCCTGCATCTCGAGCGCCTTCGCCCAGTCGCCCGCGAGCGCGGCGTTCATGCGCTCGGCGGAGAGCCGCGGCGCGACGTTCGACACCACCGAAATCGTGCCGTGGGCGCCCGCCGCCACCGAAGGCATGGCGATCATGTCGTCGCCCGAGAGTTGGACGAAATCGGAGCCCATCGCCCGCCGCTGCAGCGAAATGCGCGCGACATTGCCCGTCGCGTCCTTCACGCCCGCGATGTTCTTGAGTTCATAGAGCCGCGCCATGGTCTCGACGGACATGTCCACCACCGAGCGCGGCGGGATGTTGTAGATGATGATCGGGATGCCGACGGCGTCATCGATCGCCTTGAAGTGCCGATAGAGGCCCTCCTGCGTCGGCTTGTTGTAATAAGGCGTCACGATCAGCACGGCGTCCGCGCCCGCCTTTTCGGCATGCTTCGAGAGTTCCACCGCCTCATGCGTGTTGTTGGAGCCCGCGCCCGCGATCACCGGCACGCGGCCCTTCGCCTCGGCGATGCAGGCCTCGACGACGCGCTTGTGTTCGTCATGCGAAAGCGTCGGGCTTTCGCCCGTCGTGCCGACGGGGACGAGGCCATGCGTGCCTTCGGAAATCTGGCGATCGACGAGCTTGCGGAACGCGTCCTCGTCCACCGCCCCGTTCCGGAACGGCGTGACCAGAGCCGTATAGGACCCCTTGAACATGCGGCTCTTCGCCATCGATCTCTCCATCCCGCCCTTGTCGCCTTTTTTCTCGCTCGGAAGCGTCGTGCCGACACATAGACCGTCAGGCATGCCGGGGAAAGGGGAACCGGGCCCTCCTTCGGGCCTTCCGCGCCGTCGCGACGCCCTCCCGCCGCACCCGCGCCGCGATCTTGGTTAGCATTTCGGAAACCAGAACGCCGCCATACCTGTCGGGAGCGTTTGCGTCGAGGACATCAGGCGGCATGAAGTTCATCCACACCACCCGGACCCTCGTCGCGCTGACGATGCTCGGCGCGCTCGCGACGCCGCAGCCCGCCGCAGCCTTGGACGGCCTCTTCTCCTTCCTCTCGCCGTCTTCGGGCGACCGGACGGGATCGCTCGCGACGGGCCGCACGAGCGAGATCCGCGGCCTTTCGGCCGCCGAATCCGGCAGGCTCAAGCGGGCGCTCACGGCCTATCGCCAGGGCGAGGTCTCCTCCGGGGACGCGCTCGCCCGCGATCTGCAGGACCCCACCGCACGGCTTCTCGCCGAATGGGCCGCGATCCGCGCGGCCGGTTCCAATGCGGGCTTCGAGCGCATCGCGGACTTCCTCGAAGCCGCGCCCGAATGGCCGACGCGCAACAATATGCGCCGGCGCGCCGAAGAGGCTCTCGTCTCCGAGAACCGCTCGCCTGCGGACGTGCGCAAGTTCTTCGCCAAGGCGAAACCCGTGACGCCGGGCGGCAAGCTTGCGCTCGCCAATGCGCTGCGCGCCACGGGCCAAGAGGCGCAGGCGATCGAACTGGTGCGCGACGCTTGGACCTCGGACAGCTTCGGGCGGGATCTCGAGCAGCGCTTCCTCGCCGCTTACGGCAGTGCGATCCGCAAATCCGACCATCATCGCCGGGTCGAAATGGCGATCTTCGCGGAGAATTATGACGGCGCGCTCCGTGCCGCCGCCTATGTCGGTCCCGCGGAAGTCGCGGTGGCCCGCGCCGCCGCGGCCGTCGGCCAGAAGTCCGGCTCGGCGCCGGCGGCGCTCGCCGCCGTTCCGGCCGCAGCCCGCACTCAGCCGCTCGCGCTCTATGCGCGCGCCCAGCATCTGCGCCGCAGCGACAAGGGCGTCGAAGCCGCGCAGGCGCTCGCTTCGGTTCCGCATGCGGTCGAGGCGCATCACGGCGATGCATGGTGGACCGAGCGTCGCCTCGTCGCGCGCAGGCTCCTCGACGGCGGGCATGCTCAGCTCGCTTACCGCGTGGCCGCCGGCCACGCCGCGGAATCTGTGTCGTCCAAGGTCGAAGCGGAATTCCATGCGGGCTGGATCGCGCTGCGCATGCTCAACGACCCCGCGACCGCACAGAGGCACTTCACCCGCGCCGCGCAGGTCGCGACCACGCCGATCTCGATCGCGCGGTCCGCTTATTGGCAAGGCCGCGCCGCCGAGGCCGGTGCCGGGACTCCGACGCCCTTCTATCAACGCGCCGCGGCGCATCCGACGACCTATTACGGCCAGCTCGCACGCGCGAAGCTCAACCATCGCGACATGGCGATCCCCATGGCGCAGGGCGCGGCGGCGGCCAACAGGATCCAGGCGCTGCGCGCCGTCACCATGCTGTACGAGGCCGACGAGCGCGACCTCGCGATCCCCCTGATTTCCGATCTCGCCCAAACGCTCACCGATCCCGGTTCGCTCGACGCGCTCGCCGACATCGCGGCGGCGCGCGGCGATGCGCGTGCGGTCCTCATCGTCGGCAAAACGGCGACCCAGCGCGGCTTCGCGCTCAACCAGCACGCCTTCCCGGTCTTCGGCATTCCCAAGGACGCGCTGTCGGAGAGCCCGATCGAGAAATCCCTCGTCTTCGCCATCACCCGGCAGGAAAGCGCCTTCGATCCCCGCGCCGTCTCCTCCGCGGGGGCGCGCGGGCTGATGCAGCTGATGCCCGCGACCGCGCGGATCCAGGCGGGCAAATCGGGGATCGGCTTCGACGCGTCGCGCCTGCACGAGCCGTCCTACAACGTCACGCTCGGGGCCGCGCATCTCGGCGATCTCGTCAACAATTTCAACGGCTCCTACATCCTCGCCATCGCCTCCTACAATGCGGGGCCGGGCAATGTCCGGAAATGGATCGAAACCTACGGCGATCCGCGCGACCCGGCCGTCGATCCCGTCGACTGGGTGGAGCGCATTCCCTTTTCCGAGACGCGCAACTACGTTCAGCGCGTTCTGGAGAACCTGCAGGTCTACCGCAGTCGGCTCGGCGAAAAGACGACGCTGCTGCTCGATTCGGACCTCAAGCGGGGCGGTCGCTGACGAGGAGAGACGGAATGACGGACGGCGCGGGCTACAGGAACCATTTCTCCCCCGCGCCGGACGGACTGATGCTCCGCGCCCGGATCTATGGGCCGGACGCCTCCCCTCGCCTGCCGGCCGTGTGCCTGCCCGGCCTCACCCGCAATTCCCATGATTTCGACATGCTCGCCCGCGCCCTTTCCACGGGACCGGGGGCGAGGCGGGTCGTCGCGGTGGATTATCGCGGCCGCGGCCTGTCCAATCGCGACGTCGATTGGCGGAAATACGATGTGGGAGTCGAGACCGGGGACGTGCTGTCCCAACTCGCTTCCTTGAGCATTTCCAAGGCGTTGTTCATCGGGACGTCGCGGGGCGGGCTGATCACCATGGCGACCGCCGCCGTCGCTCCCGACATGTTGGCGGGGGCGGTTCTCAACGATATCGGACCCGTCCTCGATCGCCGGGGACTCGATCGGATCCGCGGTTATGTGGGCAAGTTGAAGCCGCCGAAAAATTGGGACGAGGCGGTCGAACTCCTGAAATTCACCACGGGCGGAAGTTTCACCCAAGTCGCTCCCGAGGATTGGCGGGCCTTCGCCGAGGGCACTTGGCGCGAAGAAGACGGCACGCTCGTCATCAACTATGACCCGGCGCTGATGTTGTCTTTCGCGACCATGAATTTCGATGCTCTGCCCGACCTTTGGCCCGCTTTCGAGGGGCTGAATTCCATTCCCCTGCTTGCGATCCGGGGCGAGGGATCCGACCTCCTTTCGGAGGAGACCTTGGCGGAAATGGCGCGCCGGCATCCGCGCTGCGCGACATTCATCGTGCCGGGTCAAGGACATGCGCCGCTTCTCCGAGACGAGACGAGCATCGGCCGGATCCGCGGGTTTCTCGACGAAGTCGACCCCGCCAAGGACTGACCGCGCAAACGAAAACGCCCGCCGTTCCGGGCGGGCGTTTCGAATTTCTCGAGCGTTCCGAGAGACTTACTTCTTCAGATCGCTGTAGACGAAGTCCACCGCCAAGGTGGCGAGGAAGGTATCGCCGCACCACTTGGAACGGTTGTTCACCGCGCCCGTATCACCCGTCAGCGTATAGCAATCGCCC
>CAYNUN010000028.1:0-12407 GCA_964400345.1 uncultured Methylobacteriaceae bacterium | reverse complement strand
ACCGAGCCGGCGCAGGCCGCGCTCGGCCGCGGCCCGGCCCTTTTCGGCCAAGCCTATTTCCGAAGCGCCAACCCGCGAAGCGTCAACCCCCGGAGCGTCCGCCCCCGCGGCGCCGTCGCCCTTGCGCCTGCGCCGGAGCAAAGCGGGAATCGCGCCCGCCGCCAGCGCGCCGGAAAAGCCCGCGCGAATGCGGTCGCCGAGGGGCGGCTCCACGGGCGCGCCCGTCCCGATACGCGTCGCCGACAGAGCCAGAAGAGCGGCGAAGGTCAGAAAGACGACGGCGAGGATCAAGGTCGCGGCGGGCGCGCCCCAGTCCCGCTCCAGCCGCAGATAGGCCGCGGCCGTGAAGAACCCCGTCGCGACGCCCGCCGCGACGCCCGCCGCGACCCAGAGCACGATCCGCGCGACCGTATGGCGGACCGCCAGCCGAAGCGAACGCCGCACAGGCGTCACGATTTCGGAGATCATGACCTCACCGCCCGTCTTGCCGCCCCATCATGCCCACCACCAGTCCGAGCGCCGCCGCGATCATCACCGCGGTGAACGGGTTGCGCTCGATCGAGGTTTCGAGCCGCCCGCCGGCCTCGCGGAGGCTTCCCGCCGCGCCCTCCGCATAGTCGCGCCCCGTATTCATCATGGTCGCGGCCGTCTCCTCGAGATTGTGCCGCGTGTCCTCGACCGCGCTCTTCACCCGGCCGCGCACCGTGCCGCCGGTCCCCGTGACCAGATGCGCGACCGTGTCGGTGAGCTTGCTCAGGTCCTCCCGGATGCGGGAGAGGTCCTGCGAAAGTTCGGTCATGCCGGGTCCTTGTACGTCGGTCATCTGCACGTTCCTTTCGAGCGTTTCGGTTGGCGGCGTCACATGCGGCCCGTGAGCAGCAGGACGACGATGATCACGAGCACGACGCCGATGATGCCCGAGGGGCCGTAGCCCCATCCCCGGCTGTAGGGCCAAGTGGGAACCGCGCCGAGAAGCAGCAGCACCAGCAGAATGAGAAGGATCGTTCCGAGCGTCATGCGCTTCTCCTTCGAAAGGACGGGATGCGGAGGCTTCGGACGGCGGGCGGTCGGGCGGGGGTTCCCGGCCCGCCGCGCGGATCTCGCCTCGGTGCAACGTACGGATGCGGGCGAGGTTCCGGCTGCGGCCCGAAGGAGTAGGACCCGCGGCGATGGTGATCGCAGCGGGTCCCGACGCGTACGGACGACTTGGGAGGGGGCTCAAACATCCGCATCGCGTTCGCACCGCCTCAACGTGCGCTCGGAAGCTTGGTTCCGGCAGCGTTTCGGCCGCGGCCGAAGCGCGGGATGCGGGGAACCCGGACCCCGCGGCGACGTTCAGCCGGAAGGCGGAAGCGCATCGACGAAAGGGAGTGAAAGACGATGGGCACATCCATGGGAAGCGGTTTCGGAACCTCGCGGACCACGTCCGGCGGGGAGAATCTCGAGGCGCGCGAAACCGAAAGGCTGATCGCGGGCGACAAGGTCGAGGGCACGTCCGTCGTCCGTCCGAACGGCGACACGATCGGCGAGATCGAACGCCTGATGATCGACAAGCGGACGGGCAAGGTCGCCTATGCCGTCATGAGCTTCGGAGGCATCCTCGGCATCGGAGAAAGCTATTATCCGCTGCCGTGGAACATGCTGACCTACAACGAGGCGCTCGACGGCTACGAGGTCGACATCACTGAGGAACGCCTGAGAGACGCACCGTCCTATTCGGGCGACGACGACGAGTTCGACTGGTCGAACCGCGAATGGGGCACGAAGGTGCACGATCACTACGATGCGCGCCCCTATTGGGCGTGACGTCCGGCATCCGCCGACCGCGGCGGAACTTCCGAGCGACGCATACGTTGAGCGAAGCACACGTCCTCAGGCTGGAACTTGAAAGGGGTCACGACGCAAGTCCTGACCCCTTCTTTTCGTCCGCCGCCGGGGCCGTGAACCATGTCGGCGCTTTCGTGCGCGCCCGAGATTGCGCGACCGCAGGGGGAGGCCTAACCTCACCGCGTTCGATCATCGGTTCCTTCATGACTTTTCCTTTTCGTCTTTCCGGACCCTTTCTGACGGCGGCCGCGCTGGCCGCCGCCGCCGCAACCGCCGCGACCGCCTTGCTCATCAAGGGGAATTTCCCGGCGGGTTACTTTCTCGACAGCGACGATCTGATGCGCATGCTGCAGGTGCGCGAGCTTCTCGGCGGCCGCTCCTGGTTCGATCTGCACGAGCCGCGGCTCGATCCGCCCGGCGGGCTCGATTCGCATTGGTCGCGCCTGATCGATGCGGGCATCGCGGGCCTCGTTCTGCTGTTCGGTCTCTTCGTCGACCGGGCTTCGGCGGAGTTCGCGGCCCAGTTCGTCTGGCCGCTGCTCTGGATCACGCCCGCCGTCTTCTGCGTCGCCCTCGCCGGGCGGCATCTGGGCGGCGAAATGGGCGGCATGCTGGCGGGCGCCCATGCGGCGGCGAGCTTTCTTCCCGCCTTCGCTCAGTTCCGGCCCGGCCGCATCGATCATCACAACGTCCAGATCGTGCTCGCCCTCGCCGTCTTCGCCTGCGTGCTTGGGCTCGACGGCTCGCGCGGGGCCGGGCGCAGGCTCGGCGTCGTGGTCTGCGTGCTTCTGGCGATCGGCTTCGAAAGCGCGCTCTTCGCCGCGCTCGGCCTTGCGATCGCCGCCGCCCGCTTCGTGATGCGCGACACGCGGGAGGAATTCCGCGGCCTCTGCGAGACGATCCTGATCGGCCTGCCCGCCCTGCTGCTCCTGCAGACGCCGCCGGAGCTTCTGCTTCGCCCGCGCTGCGACGCGCTCGCCGTCAACATGGCGGCGGGCCTCGCCGCGGGTGCGGCGCTGGGCCTCGCCGCGCTCCGGACCGCGGCGGTCGCGACCACGATGGGCCGTGCGGCGATCGCCGCGGCGGGAGCCCTCTTCGCGGCGGGTCTGCTCTTCGGTCTGGAACCCCGCTGCCTCGCAGGCCCGTTCGGCGCGGAGAACCCGGAGATCCACACGCTGTGGCTCGCCCACAACATGGAAGTGCGGCCCATCCCCTTCTCTCTGAATGCGACCGATTTCTTCCTCGTCACGGCCTCGCCGGTCGTCTTCGGGCTGCTGCTTTTGGCGGTGCTGACGCGATACGGCCTGCTGCCGCTCGGAACGGCGATCACGGCGGCGCTGTTTCTGTGCCTCGCTCTGGCGACGGCGCTGACCGTCGTGCGCAACGTTCCCTATCCGGTCCTGTTCGCATCCGTCGTCGTGGGAGCGTCGCTGCCCGGCCTCGCTCGGGCATGGGCCGGCTTGGGCGCTCTTCGTGCGACGGCCCTCGCATGCATGTTCGTCTGCTCCGTGCCGTTGATGACCGCGCTGCTCGTGGAGGCCGTATCCGCCAAGGTCTCCGACGGACCCGTCGCGTCGAAAGGACCGGACGTCCCGCCGCCGGGGGCATGCGATCGGCCGGAGGCCTTCGCGGAACTCGCGGCCCTGCCGCCCGCCCGCGTGCTCGCCTCGCTCGAACTCGGCACGCCGATCCTGGCGACGACGCATCACTCCGTCTTCACGGCCCCTTATCACCGCGTTTCGGACGCGATCGTCGAGAATCTGAAGCTCATGGAGGCCGGGGACGACGAAGTCCTCGCCTTCATGCGCCGACGCGGCGCGTCGCTCGTCGCCGTCTGCAAAGGGCGCGGCCGCGGGGTCGAATTGCGGCTGCACGAAGGTCGCTTCGGTCCCGGCCTCGTGGAGATCCCGACGCGCGGTCCCATCGGGATCTGGCGTCTCGCCTCCCCCTGATCCTCTCTGCGGCGATCCTCACCGCGGACGAAACCGCCCGTCGAGACGCGGCGGCCCGTCGGTGATCGCGAGGCCGCGGGCGACGAGGTCTTCGAGATGCGCGAAGACGGAGAGCCCCGCCGCGCCCTTCAGAGCGGGCGCAAGCCCCTGATAGACGTTCTCGACGATGGCGGGGATCGTCTCGTCGCCCTTCTCGACCCGCCCCATGATCGATGCCTCGCGCTGCCGCCGATGGTGGATCAGCGCACGCACGAAGCGCGCCGGCTCGCGCACCGGGCCGCCGTGTCCGGGCCAATACAGCGTCTCGTCGCGCGCGCCGATCTTCTGCAGCGAGGCCATGTAGTCGCCCATCGCGCCGTCCGGCGGCGCGACGATCGAAGTCGACCAGGCCATCACGTGATCCCCCGAGAACAGCGTCCCCTCCTCGCGCAGCGCGAAGGCGAGGTGATTGGCCGTATGGCCCGGCACGGCGATCGCCTCGAGGGACCAGCCCGGCCCGGTCAGCACGTCGCCGTCCCGCATTTCGAGGTCGGGGACATGGTCGTGGTCGGCGCTCGCATCGAGGAGATTGCGCTCCTCCCGCCCGAGCGGCCGCGCACTGCGATGCGGCCCGCAGCCCGCGATCCGCGCGCCCGTCGCCGCCGCGAGCGCCGCGACCCCGTCGGCATGGTCGCGATGCGTATGGGTCAACAGGATCTCCTCGACCGTCTCGCCGTCGAGCGCGGCGCGGAGCGCTTCGAGATGCGCCGCGTCGCCGGGACCGGGGTCGATGACCGCCACACGGCCGTGACCGACCACATAGGTGCAGGTGCCCGTGAAGGTGAAGGGGCCGCCATTGCCCGCCACCAGGCGGCGGACGAGGGGCGACAGGCGATCGAGCCGACCCGGGACGGGCCCCGCACGATCGAAGGGGACGTCTTCGCCCATGGAAACACTCCCGATTCGACCAGAGTCGAAGCCGTTTCGACCCGGCTGCGCCGTTGCGCTTTCAGCCCGACCGTGTAGGGTCCGGCACGAAGATTATCCAGTGCCGATGCACGAGCCGCTCTTTCGAGGTGTTTCATGGCCGTTTCCCCGCTCGCCAGCACGCTTTGGCCGTCCCGCGGCCGGACCGAATCGCTTCTCAAATCGGCGCTGCTCGCCGTCGTCGGTTCGCTCCTGCTCACGCTCTCGGCCAAGGTGCAGGTGCCCTTCTACCCCGTCCCCATGACCATGCAGAGCATGGTCGTGCTCATGCTCGGCGCCGCCTACGGCTCGCGCCTCGGCGCGGCGACGGTGGGCCTCTATCTCCTTCAGGGCGCGGTCGGTCTTCCGGTCTTCGCGGCGGGCGGCGGCCTCGCTTATATGGCGGGCCCCACGGCGGGCTATCTCGTGGGCTTCCTCGCCGCGGCCTTCGTCACGGGCGCGATCGTGGAGCGCGGTCTCGGCCGCTCGCTTCTCGGCCTCTTCGCCGTCATGGCGATCGGCCATGCCGTGATCTTCGCGCCGGGCTTCGCCTGGCTCGCTCATCTGATCGGCGCCGAGAAGGCGTGGCTCGCGGGCGTCGCCCCGTTCTGGGCCGCGACCCTGCTCAAGACCGCGCTCGGCGCGGCCCTCGCCCTCGGCCTCGTCACGGTCGCCGCGCGCCGCGAAGGCTGAACGCTCCCGAGCGATCGTCGAAGTTCCCGAAGGCCGCGCCCCGTGCGCGGCCTTCGTCGTTTTCGGCCCGAAGAATCTGCCCGAACCTTCGGCACGCCTCCGCATGCCGACCACCGCACGCCCGCACCGCGGACGGGGCGATGCGTTCATTCCGGAACCACCTGAATGACCCGCCGGGTCTGCGGATTGACCAGAACCACATCGTCCTCGACGACGAAGTAACGGTAATTCCGCATCGCCGGGCTTTCCGCCTGCAATTCGTCCGGCAGGGGATAAAGCTCCACCGTGTTCGGCACGGTCGTGCCCACCGTCACCCTTTCGCGCACCATCGCGGGCGGCGTCCGGCGTGTTTGGACGTAGCGGCGGATCGTCATGCGCTGTTCGGGCGTGATCGTGATCGTTCCGGTCGCGTCCTCCTCGATGATCGTGGTGGTCTGAGCGAAGGCCTTGCCTTCCCCGAGCATCAGACCTGCCGCGAACGCGGGCCCTCCCGCGATCGCGGCGAGGACCACCCGTCTCTTCCATCCGTTCATGGCGGCACTCCTTTCGACTCCCCCGCCGAACGGGCGGGACGATGGCCCAACGTGCCCGCCGCCCCGCCGTTCCGCATCGACGACGGAACCCTCGGCGGGAGCCCGCATTACCGTGCGACCCCGTCGCTCCGCCTTCGTGAGGAGGACCCGCCATGGCTCCGCGCCCCTTCTGGAAGGGCTATCTGAAACTGTCCCTCGTCTCCTGCGCCGTCGCGCTCCATCCCGCGTCCACGAGCGCGACGAAAGTGTCCTTCCACACGCTCAACCGCGACACCGGCCACAGGCTCAAGCGCCGCATGGTCGACGCCGAGACGGGCGAAGTCGTGGAAAGCGATCGGCAGGTCCGCGGCTATGAGGTCGCCAAGGGCCGGCACATCTTCGTCGAGGACGAGGATCTCGACCGCATCGCCCTCGAAAGCACCCATACGATCGAGATCGAGCGCTTCGTGCCGCGCTCCGAGATCGACGAGCTGCATATCGACACGCCCTATTATCTGACCCCCGACGACCGCGTGGCGGAGGAGGCCTTCGCGGTGATCCGCGAGGCCATGCGGGCGCGCGACGTCGTCGGCATCGCCCGCGTCGTGCTGAGCCGGCGCGAGCGCATCCTGATGCTCGAGCCGCGCGGCAAGGGCCTCTTCGCCGCCACGCTGCGCTACGGCTACGAGGTCCGGGACGACGACGCCTATTTCGCCGACATCCCGGAGATCGAACTGCCCGCGGACATGCTCGACCTCGCCGCCCACATCGTCGACCGCAAGCTCGGGCATTTCGAACCCCGAAGCTTCGAGGACCGCTACGAGAACGCGGTCGCCGACCTGATCCGCTCGAAGCGGACGGGAGAACCGGAGCGGACCACGCCGGCGACGCCGCTCCCCGGCAATGTCGTCAACCTCATGGACGCGCTGAAGAAGAGCCTCGCCGCCGAACGGCCGGAAAAGGCGAAGCAGGACAAGCCGAAACGCGAAAAGCCCGCACCGGCTCCGGCCTCCGCCTCCGACCGCGCTCCGCGGAGCGCGGCGAAGCGCGGCGGTGAAAAGGGCGGCCCGGCCGCCCGGCCCTATCGCAGGACGGGGTGACGCATGGCGGGGGGACTCGACGCCTATCGGAACCGGCGGGACTTCGCGAA
Source organism: uncultured Methylobacteriaceae bacterium (assembly GCA_964400345.1). Classification (GTDB taxonomy): domain Bacteria; phylum Pseudomonadota; class Alphaproteobacteria; order Rhizobiales; family Beijerinckiaceae; genus JAIXZO01. The sequence continues at coordinate 5,328 of CAYNUN010000028.1, read as the reverse complement.
GACCGCGGAACCCGCGGGCGGCGCGTCCGCCCGGCGGAAGGGGCGGGCGGCGGAACTCTCCTTCGTCGTGCAGAAGCACGCCGCGCGGCGTCTTCACTACGATCTCCGCCTCGAACTCGACGGCGTCTACAGAAGCTGGGCCGTCACCGAAGGCCCGAGCCTCGTCCCCGGCGAGAAGCGCCTCGCCGTCGAAGTCGAGGACCATCCGCTCGACTACGGAACCTTCGAAGGCACGATCCCGAAGGGCGAATACGGCGCGGGCGCGGTCCTGGTCTGGGATCGCGGCGTCTGGTCGCCCGACGGCGACCCCCATGCGGGCATCGCCGAAGGCCGGCTCGATTTCGAACTGCGGGGCGAGAAGCTGCGCGGGCGATGGCATCTCGTGCGCCTCCGGCCGCGGCGCGGCACGAAGCGCCCCGAATGGCTCCTGATCAAGGCCCGCGACGAGGCGGCGCGCGAGCCGGACGCGCCCGACATCCTCGAACAGGCCCCGGCGAGCGTGAAGACCGGGCGCGGCATCGAGGAGATCGCCCGCCGCGGCGCGGAGGAGGCGTCCGTCCCGCCCGCCTTCGTCGAACCCTGCCTCGCCGCGCTCGTGGAGACGACGCCCACCGATCCGAAATTCGTCCACGAGATCAAGTTCGACGGCTATCGCATCCAGGCCGCGACCGCGGACGGCCGCGTCGTGCTCAGGACGCGCTCGGGGCAGGACTGGACGACGAAATTCGAAGGCGCGCCCTTCCTCGACGCGTTGCGCCGGCTCCCCGGCCGCCTTCTGCTGGACGGCGAACTCGTCGTGGAGGCGGACACGGGCCGGTCCGACTTCACGGCGCTTCAGGACGACATCGCGAAAGGCCGCAAGGACCGCATGGTCTATGTCGCCTTCGACCTCCTCCACCGCAACGGCGAGGATCTCCGGCCCCGCCCGCTCCTCGAACGGAAGGCGGCGCTCGAAGCGCTGCTCGCCCCCCGGCAAGGCCCCGCGCTGCGCTACGGCGAGCATCTCGACGAGAGCGGCGAAAGGCTGCTCGAGCATGCCTGTCGCCTCGGACTGGAAGGCATCGTGTCGAAGCGCCGGAACGCGCCTTATCGTTCGGGCCGCAGCAAGGACTGGGTGAAGTCCAAATGCGCCGTCCGGGAGGATTTCGTCATCGCGGGCTTCGTCCCCTCGACCACGACGAAGCGCGCCGTCGGCGCGCTGGTCTTGGGCGTCCATGACGGCGGAAAGCTGGTCCATGCGGGCCGCGTCGGCTCCGGCTTCACCGCGGACGCGTCGCGGACCCTCTTCGCGCTGCTCGAACCCGAACGGATCGACGCCCGACCCTTCGCGACGAAGCTCCCCGCCGGGCAAGCGCGCGACATCCGCTTCGTCGCGCCGAATCGGGTCGCGGAGGTGGAATTCCGCGGCCGGACGAGCGGCGGCCTGCTGCGCCACGCCGTCTTCAAGGGCCTGCGCGAGGATGCGAGCGCCGCCGACGTCGTGCGGCGGGAGGCGGAATACGAGCAGGAGGACGCCCCGCATCCTGCCGTCGTCCTCACCCATCCCGACCGACTTCTCTGGCCGGACGCCGGCGTGACCAAACAGGGTCTCGCGGATTTCTACGTCGAGATCGGCGACCGGATCCTGCCGCATGTGACGGGCCGGATCCTGAGTCTGGTGCGCTGTCCGGACGGCGTCGCGGGGCATTGCTTCTTCCAGAAACACGCGTGGAAGGGCCTGTCCGACGCGGTCGCCAGGGTCCCGGTGCCGGGCGACGACGAGCCGGGTCTCGCGATCTCCGATCTCGACGGGCTGATCGCGCTGGTGCAGGCGGCCGTCCTCGAGATCCACCCTTGGGGGTCGAGGGCGGAGGACGCCGAACGCCCGGACCGCCTCATTTTCGATCTCGATCCCGGCGAGGACGTCGGATGGGATGCGATCGCGGCGGTCGCCTTCGCCGTGCGCGACCGGCTCGCGGCGGACGGCCTGCGGAGCTTCGCGAAGACCACGGGCGGCAAGGGCCTTCACGTCGTCGTCCCGATCCGGCCCGCCTCGGATTGGGCGACGGTCAAGTCCTATTGCCGGAACGTCGCCGAAACGCTCGCCGCCGCCGCGCCCGAGCGCCGCACCGCTTCGCTCGCCAAAAAGGCGCGCCGCGGGCGCGTCTTCATCGATCATCTGCGCAACGGGCGGGGGGCCACGGCGGTCGCGGCCTATTCGACGCGCGCCCGGCCGGGCGCCCCCGTCGCCTTGCCCGTCGCCTGGGAGGAATTGAGCATGCTCCGCCGTGCCGATCTGTTCCGCGTCGTCGACCTGCCGGCGCGGCTCGATCGCCTGCGCGAAGACCCTTGGAAGGATTTCTTCACCCTCGAACAGCGGCTGCCGGACGACGCGGCGGGCGCAACCGAGCGCGCCGCACCGCGACGCGGGCGGCGATGACGCGTCAGCCGCCGCAGCCTTCGACGAGCTTGAGCAGCGGTGCCCCGCGCGGCGGGCGCGGATCCGGCGCGTGCGCCGTCACCGCCGTGCCGCGGAAGCTGCGCGGGCGGAAGCGGATTCCGCCGTCGGCGAGGCATCGCCCGAGCCGGAAGACGAGCGAGAAAAGCGAGCGCGCCTGCAGGATCTCCAACTGGATCGCCGCCTCGGCCGCCGCCGTATAGTCGGCGCACTGCATCGCCGCGATGAGGTTGAGCAGCGCCGCCTCGTCGGCGGACGCCGTCGGCGCCCCCTCGTTGAAGCAGACGAAGCGCCCCTTCGACCGCAGACGGATCTCGCCGTCGACGAGCAGCGCTTCGGAGATCACGGCGTCGGCGATCTCGAACGGCATCAGGCCGCGCATCCGCCGCGCCACGGCGTCGAGATGGCGGCTCTCGTAATCGCCGCGGAACCGATCGAAGCGCCGGAACGCATCGACGACCGCGAGCGCATCCGGCGGCAACAGCAGTCCCGCGACTTGGGGAAGGGGATGGACGGACATCGGACGGGCCTCTGCATCCGTGAAGGAAACTCTCCGGGCCCAACGCCGCGACGGGTCGGGCGGTTCCTGAGCCGTACCGTCGCCCGCCCCGAAACGCCCCCCGCGACGGAACTCCCGGCCCGCGGGCACGTTCGCCCGAGCGGCCGGGACGGCCGCAGGCGAAGGGAGCGACGGCGATGGACGACGACGTCGATAGGGCGCGGCCCCTCCATGCGCGACCGCCCGGCGCAGGCAAGGACGACGCCCCCGAGCCGGAGGGCCTGACCATTTCCGAAGACCGGGTGCGCGCCGGCGTGACGGGCCACAATGTCCGCTACGTGCTCGCGGCCGGGCTGGTGCTGGCCGTAGCCGCGGGCTTCATCGCCTTTTGGCTCGCGGGCGGCTGAGAACGGTACCGTTCGGCCCGCCGATCCCGTCGGATCAGTCTCCCTCCTGCTGCAGCGCGAACAGCGCGGACGACCCGGACAGCTCCTTCCGGCGCACGCGCCGGAAGGCCTGCCGCCGGCGGGCCGCCCAAGGCTCCAGATACTCCTCCGGCGTCACCAGCGGCACATGCAGGCACACGCTCTGCGCGGGCAGCACGTCGCCCCAATCCGCGATGAGCTGCTTGTAGGAGCGCCCCACCGCGCGGATGTTGCGGTCGAGATCGTAGAGGCCCAGCGGATCGACCACGCCGTCGTTGCGTCGCAGCGAACTGCACCAGTCGACCTGATCGGTGAGCGAATACCAGGTGAAGCCGACCACGGGCACGCCGGAATTGCGCACGCGCAGCACGTTGGCCCATTGCTTCCAGAGCCAATCGACGGCCTCGTGGCCGCGCGGCCCCTCGCGCAGATTCGTTTCCGTATGCATCACCGGCAGGCGGTAGCGGTCGTAATACTGCCGCGTGATCTCGTTGTAGCCGAACACTTCGCAGGCCGCGGTGAGCCGCCCGTCCGCCCCCACGCGATGTTCGTTCGTCGCGTAATAGTCGTTCCCCATGATGCAGTGATGCTTCAGGCTCCCGCGCATGAAGAAGCCGTATTCCTGCCGGGTCATGCCGTTGTCGAGGAGGAATTCGTACATCTCCGAATTCACCCGACGTCCGTAATTCAGGTCCAGCGACAGGAAGCGCCGCGCGTTGTGGAGTTCCGCGGGCCGGATCGCCTTGGGGTTCTCCGCATGGAAATATTCCGAGGATTCGCTCTGCACGAAGATCGCGTCCGGCCGCACCTCGAGAACGGCGTGCATCGCGAGGACATTGGCCTGCACGATGTGCTTGAGCGCCCGGACGAAGGCTCCGTCGTCGGCGAGCTGTTCGTTCCACCAGCCGTAAGCCGCCGAAAAGGTCGCGCAGATGAACATCTCGTTGACGGGCGTATACATCTGCACCCACGGGAAGCGATGCGCGAAGGCCCCGGCATATTCCGCGAACAGGCCCGGGAAATCGGGGTTCTGAAAATTCCCGATCCAGTCCGGCACGCCGAAATGGCAGAGATCGACGATCGGAATCAGCCCCAGCGCCCTGATTTCCCCGAAGGCGGCGTCGGCGAAGTCCCAATCGTACAGGCCCTGCCCGCGGAAGGTCGTGTGCAGCGGCGGGCCGTAGCGCAGCACCGTCGTGCCGAGATCACGGACGAGATGGAGATCCTCGCGCCAGAAATCGTAATGGCGGCACTTGGCCATCTCGTCGACGCGCGTTCGGCCGCCGTCGATCGTGGGAATGCTGTTCTCGATCCCCGTCGCGAACAGAAAGAACGGCGTGGTCATGACGCCTCCGGGTCGAGATCACCGCATCGTCGTCAACAAGACGGGGGCCGGTCGGTTCCTTCGCCGGGGCGGCAGGAACCACGCCCCGCGCACCGCGTTTGCTCGAACGGGAGACGCTCCCGCAGGAGGACGCCATGGCGGAGAACGAGGATCGGGGACGGTTTTGGCGCGCGGTGCTCGGGATCGGCACCTGCATGCTCGTGACCAAATCCGGGGACGGCCTGCATGGCCGGCCGATGCAGGCCCTGCCCGATCCCGAGGAACAGGCGATCTGGTTCCTCTCCGACAAGGCCACGCACAAGGAGGAGGAGATCCGCGCCGATCCTTCCGCCTGCCTCACCTTCGCGGACCCGGAGGAGGACGTCTACGTCTCGGTGACGGGCTCGATGGAATTCGTCGACGACCGCGAGAAGCTCGCCGAACTGTGGTCGGCCGAGGCCGAGGACTATTTCGAAGGCCCCGACGATCCCGACATCGTGGTGCTGCGCTTCACGCCGAGCGTCGCCGGGATCTGGGACGGCTCCGAAGCGGAGTCGGCGGAGGACGAGGAGGATTTCGACGAGGACGAGACCGCCTTCGAAGGCACCAAAGTGATCTTCACGAGCGGGGCGGGTTCGTCCGC
>CAYNUN010000027.1:0-12440 GCA_964400345.1 uncultured Methylobacteriaceae bacterium | reverse complement strand
GGTGGACCGCCGAAGGCGGGCCGGATGAGGGGTCGCGCGATGCTCGAAATGAACCGAAAAACAAGGCGCAGAGCATTACCGGTCGGATCGCGAGACCCCTCATCCGGCGCTTCGCGCCACCTTTCCCGCAAGGGGAGAAGGGCGCGAATCCCGACCGGCTCGCCTCTTTGTAAACTCTCCCGATCAGCGAATTAGTGAACACGCACCGCAATCACGGGTCGCCGTAGAGGAGCCCTGCGCCCGCCGCGCTTGCGCGGCATCCCTAGGCGCGCGACTTTCGGGGCTCGATTCCGGAGATTGTCATGTCCCAGCTCGATTCCGTCCTCGCCAAGATCGACGCCGATCTCGATTCCTCCATCGCGCGGCTGTTCGATTGGCTGCGCATCCGGTCGATCTCGACGGATCCCGCCTTTGCGGCCGAATGCCGGAAGGCGGCGGAATGGCTCGCGGCGGACCTCCGCACCATCGGCTTCGAGACGGGGCTGCGCGAGACGGGCGGGCATCCCGTGGTGCTCGGCAAGACGGGGAAGGGCCCGGGCAAGCACGCCCTCTTCTACGGCCATTACGACGTCCAGCCGGTGGATCCGCTGGAGCTGTGGGAGACGCCGCCCTTCGAGCCGAAGATCGCGACGCTGCCCGACGGCCGGAAGGTGATCTCCGCGCGCGGGGCCTGCGACGACAAGGGGCAGGTGATGACCTTCGTCGAGGCCTGCCGCGCGTGGAAGGCCGTCACCGGGTCGCTGCCCGTCGGGCTCACGCTCCTCATCGAAGGCGCGGAGGAGGACGGCTCCAAGAACCTCCCCGAATGGGTCGAAGCCAACAAGGCGGAGCTCGCGGCCGACGTCGCGCTCGTCTGCGACACGGGCATGTGGGACAAGGACACGCCCGCGATCACGTCCTCGCTGCGCGGCATGGTCTATGAGGAGGTCGTCGTCACCTGCGCCGACCGGGATCTGCATTCGGGCCTGTTCGGCGGCGCGGCCATGAACCCGATCCGCGTGCTCGGCCGCATCATCGCCGATCTTCACGACGCGGACGGCCGCATCACGCTGCCGGGCTTCTATGACGGCGTGCGCGAGACGCCGACGCAGGTGCTCGAACAGTGGAAGACGCTGAACCTCACTGCCGAGGACTTTCTCGGCCAGGTCGGCCTGAGCATCCCGGCGGGCGAGAAGGGGCGGATGCTGATCGAGCAGATCCAGTCGCGCCCGACCTGCGACGTCAACGGCATCATCGGCGGCTATACGGGCGAGGGCGCGAAGACGGTCATCGCCGGCAAGGCCTCGATGAAGGTCTCCTTCCGTCTCGTGGACGATCAGGATCCGCAAAAGATCAGCGACGCGTTCAAGGCCTTCGTCCGCGCCCGCATTCCCGCGGATTGCTCGGTCGAGTTCATCAAGCACAAGGGCTCGCGCGCCATCGCGCTGCCCTTCGACATGCCCGATCTCGTGAAGGCGAAGTCGGCGCTGCAGGACGAATGGGGCGTGCCGCCCGTCACCATCGGCTCGGGCGGCTCGATCCCGATCGTGGGCGACTTCAAGCGGATGCTCGGGCTCGACACGCTCCTCGTCGGCTTCGGGCTCGATGATGACCGCGTGCATTCGCCGAACGAGAAATACGACCTGAAGAGCTTCCACAAGGGCACGCGCAGCTGGGCGCGCATTCTCGCCGCACTGGCGGAGTGAGGGTGTCGGCCGTCGTTCCGACGGTGTCCGCATCCGAAAAGCCTCATGGTGAGGAGCGGCCGCAGGCCGCGTCTCGAACCACGAGGTTTTCGCGGCTCGATCGCGACCGCATGGTTCGAGACGCGCGGCTCGCGCCGCGCTCCTCACCATGAAGGATGGAGGGAGGCTCAACCCTTCGGCAGCCCCCGCAGATCCTTGATCACGGCGATGGGGTCGAGGCCGGGATATTCGTCGGGCCGATCCGTGCGGTTCACCCAGACGGCCGAGAAGCCGTAGGCGGTCGCGCCCGCGACGTCCCAGCGGTTCGAGGAGACGAAGAGAACGTCGGCGCCCGTCACTCCGAACGCCTTCCCCACGAGGTCGTAGGCGCGGGGATGGGTCTTGAAGATGCGGGCGGCGTCGACCGACAGCACCGCGTCGAGATGTTCGCGGAACCCGGAGGATTCCACCGCCGCGGCGAGCATGTCGGGATCGCCGTTCGACAGGATCGCGCTGGGAACGCCTTCGGCCTTCAAGGCGGCGAGCACGTCCCTCGCCTCGGGATAGGCGGAGAGCGTGCGGTAGGCGGAGAGGAGATCGGCCCGCGTGCCGCGGTCCGCCGAAGGGACGGCCGCGAAGGCGTAATCGAGCGCGCGGACCGTCAGCGTCCAGAACGGCTCGTAACGGTCCATCAGCGACGAGACCCAGGAATATTCGAGCTGCTTGGTTCGCCAGATCTCGGAAAGGCGGAGCGCCTCCGGCCCGACGCGGTCGGCATGGCGCATCACGGCCGAATGGACGTCGAACAGCGTGCCGTAGGCGTCGAAGACGACGACGGAAGCCGGACGGGGAAGAGGAACGGACATCGAGGAAGCCCAGCGAGGAACGCGACGGTCGCGCGATGATAGCGCAGGCGTCGGCATCGCGCCGGCGGGATGCGGCGGGGCGTTGACGGTCGCCCGCGGGCGGTGTTCCGTGGCGACCCTGCGGAGGAAGCGATGGCGGAATTCTCGAAGACTTGGACCCATGTCGACGGCGGCTGGCTCGAGGGCAATCCCGGCCTGATCGGCCCGCGCAGCCATGCCTTCTGGCAGGCTTCGATCGTCTTCGACGGCGCGCGGGCCTTCGAGGGCGTGATGCCCGATCTCGACCTGCATTGCGAGCGGGTGAACCGTTCGGCCGTCGCGCTGGGGCTCGAGCCGACGATGCGGCCGGGCGAGATCGTGGACCTCGCGCGCGAGGGCGCGGCGAAGTTCCCCTCGGATTCGGAACTCTATATCCGGCCGATGTATTGGGCGGAGGCGTCGCTGCCCGGAAGCGCGGTGGCGCTCGATCCCGGATCGACGCGCTTCTGCCTCTCGATCTACGAGGCGCCCATGCCGAAGGGAACGGGTTCGGCGATCACGCTGTCCCCCTTCCGCCGGCCCTCGCTCGAAACCATGCCGACCGACGCCAAGGCGGCCTGCCTCTATCCCAACGGCGCGCGGGCGCTGAAGGAGGCCAAGGACCGCGGTTTCGACAATGCGCTGATGTGCGACATGCTCGGCAACGTCGCCGAACTCGCGACCGCCAACATCTTCATGGCGAAGGACGGCGTGCTGATGACGCCCGCGCCGAACGGCTCCTTCCTCGACGGGATCACGCGGCGGCGGGTGATCGCCCTGTTCCGCGCCCGCGGCCGGGAGGTGGTGGAGACGGTACTGTCCCCGAAGGCCTTTCTCGACGCCGACGAGATCTTTCAGGTGGGCAATTACGGCAAGGTGCAGCCGATCTCCCGCATCGAAGGGCGGACGCTCCAGCCGGGGCCGTTCTACCGCGCGGCGCGTGAACTCTATTGGGATTTCGCCCACGCCTGACGAGCGGGGGCGTCGAAGATCGCGCTCGCTCAGCCGCGGCGGAGACGCAGACCCGCGATCCTCAGCCCGACGAGCAGGACCGCGCCGTAGGCGAGCGCGCCCGCCGCCGCCGTCGCGAAGAGTTCCGCCTCGTTCCGCAGGGCGGGGAGGGACGACGCCCAACGCGCGATCGCGGGGCCCGCCGCGATCAGGACGACGGCGAGAAGGGCCGAGCCCGCCAGCACCGCAAGACCGACCCGGCCCAGCGCGCGGTCCGGCGCGGCCCAGCCCCGGCGCATCGCCCAGAAGGCGAGGAGGCCGAGATTGACCCATGCGCCGACGGCGGTGGAGAGGGCGAGACCTGCGGTTCCGAACGGCCCGGTCAGGACGAGTTTCAGAGCGATGTTGACGCCGATCCCGGCGAAGGCGGCGATCACGGGCGTGACGGTGTCCGATCGCGCATGGAAGCTCGCCGTCGCGCTGCGGAGCAGCACCACCGCAGGCAGGCCGACGGCATAGGCGGCGAGCACCGCGCCCGCCGCGCTCGCGGCGGCGGCGTCGAAGGCGCCGCGCATGAACAGGCCGCGCATCACGAGATCGGGGATCAGCAGGAAGGCGACCGTGCAGGGGATCGCGAGCGCCAGCGAAAAACCGAAGGCGCGGTTCTGCAGGTCATGCGCGCCCGCGGGATCGGCCGCGCCGATCCGCCGGCTCATGGCCGGGAGCAGCACCGTGCCCGCCGCCGCCCCGATCAGCCCGACGGGGAGCTGATAGAGCCGGTCCGCGAAATAGAGCGCCGCGACCGCGCCCGTGGGCAGCAGCGATGCGATGATCGTGTCCGCGAACATCGCGAGCTGCACGCCCGCCGATCCGCCGACGGCGGGCGCGAGCGTCTTCAGGAAGGACCGCGTGCGGCCGCCGCCCGCGGGCCGCGCGAAGCCCGGCATGATGCCCGCCCGCCGCGCCGCGACGACCACGAGCAGGAGCTGCAGCGCGCCCGCGATCGTGACGCCCCAGGCCGCCGCATGGGCCGCGCCGGGGAACAGGAAGGAGACCGACAGCGCCGCCATCACCGAGAGGTTCAGCAGGATCGGGGCCGCGGCCGCCGCGACGAAGCGGTCATGCGCGTTCAACACGCCCGAGACCAGCGTCACCAGCGAGATGAACAGCAGATAAGGGAAGGTGATGCGCGTGAGCGCGACGGCGAGCGCGAAACGCTCCGGCTCGTCGACGAAGCCCGGAGCGAGCAGGCGCACGACCTCCGGCATCCAGACGAGCGCCGCGCCCGTGACGGCGACGAGTGCGGCGGTGAGCAGCAGCATGATCCCGGAGGCGAAGCGGCGCGCCGCGGCGGGGCCTTCGGCTTCCAGCGCCTTGGCGTAGCTCGGCACGAAGGCCGCATTGAACGCGCCTTCGCCGAAGATCGCGCGGAAATGGCTCGGCAGACGCTGGGCGACGATGAAGGCGTCCGCCGCCGCGCCTGCGCCGAGCACGGCCGCGAGAACGAGATCGCGCCCGAAACCCGTGATCCGGGAAACGAGGGTGATCCCGCCGACGGAGGCGATCTTCTTCAGCATCGAGCGTCGATCAGGCCGGACGACGCACGAGCACCGGCCGCGCGATCTCCGGCGCGGCTTCCGTGAAGCCGACGCTCTCGTCCACGATGTAGAGCGGGCGGCGTTTCACTTCGGCGAAGATGCGGCCGATATACTCGCCGAGCACGCCCAACGAGATGAGCTGGATGCCCGAAAAGAACATGATCGACACGATCAGCGAGGCGTAGCCCGGCACGTCGACCCCATGGGTCGCCGTTCTGACGAGGAAGTAGATCGCCGAAAGGATCGAGCAGATGGAGATGACCGCGCCGATCCATGTCCAGACGCGCAGCGGGGCCGTCGAGAAGGAGGTGATCCCGTCGAAGGCGAAGGAGAAGAGCCGCCGGAACGTGAATTTCGAGACGCCCTCGGCACGCTCCGCCACGTCGAAGGGCACGCCGACCGAGCGGAAGCCGATCCAGGCGTAGAGGCCTTTCGAGAAGCGGGCGCGCTCGCCCATGCTGCGCAGCGCGTCCACCGCCTTGCGGTCGAGCAGGCGGAAATCGCCCGCGCCGGGCGGCAGCGGCGTCTCGCCCGCAGCGGCGAAGAGGCGATAGAAGCTTTCGGTGAGCTTGCGGCGCAGGACGCCGTCGCCCCCGCGGTCGTTGCGCACGCCGTAGACGACCATATGCCCGTCCCGCCATTTCGCGACGAAATCGCGGACGACTTCGGGCGGGTGCTGCAGATCGGCGTCCATGATCACCACGGCGCGGCCGCCCGCATGGTCGAGACCGGCCGCGATCGCGATCTCCTTGCCGAAATTGCGGCTGAAGGCGAGGCCGCGGACGCGGCGGTCGCGGGCCGCGAGCGCGCGGATCCGTTCGAGCGTGTCGTCGCGCGAGCCGTCGTCGACGAAGACGATTTCCCAATTCGCCGCGACCTCGTCGAGAACGGGGATCAACCGTTCCGCCAGCGATTCGATGTTGCGTCCCTCGTTGAACGCCGGCACGACGACCGAGAGTTCGCACGAGCTGACGGGAACGCCGGTGGTCAAGGACAAGGACGTCACTCCGTTGCGGGGCGTCGTGCGGCACGAGCGCCGCCGTCCCTCCCTTACGCTTTTCGAGATGAGCCGGCGATGAACGAAGCGCATGCGCTCCGCCCGGTTCTTCTCGTGGCCGACGACTTCGCCTTCACCGACGGCGTGAGCGCGGCCGTCATCGATCTTATCGCTAAAAACCGGCTGTCGGCTACGGGTGCGATGACCAATCGTCCGCATTGGACGAGATGGGCTCCGCGGCTGCGGGAATTCGCCCCCGAACGGGCCGATGCCGGCGTTCACCTCAATCTGACGGCCGGCGCGCCGCTCGGTTCCATGCCGCGTCTCGCCGCTTCCGGGACGCTGCCCGCATTGGGCGAACTGGCGCGCGCCGCTCTGACGGACGCCCGCGCGCGGAGCGAAATCGCCGACGAATTCTCACGGCAGATCGAGGCTTTCGAACGGCATTTCGGCGCGCTCCCCGCCTTTCTCGACGGCCATCGCCATGTGCATGTCCTGCCGGGCGTTCGCGGCGCGCTGTTCAAGGCGATCGAGCGCTTCGGGAAGGGCTTCCGGCCTCATCTGCGCGATCCGTTCGACACGCCGGGGCGGATCACGGCGCGCGGCGTCGCCGTCGCGAAGGGGCAGACCATCGCGGCGCTCGCCGCGGGCTTCGGCCGTTCGGCGCGCGGGCGCGGGTTCCCGGTCAATCACGGCTTTTCGGGGGTGAGCCCTTTCGATCCGCGGCGTGATTTTCGGGAGGATTTCCGGCGCTTCATGATGGCCCCGGGCAAGGCCCATCTCGTGATGGTCCATCCGGGCCTCGCGAACGATCAGGAGATCGCGGCGGTCGATGCGGTCGTCGCGACGCGGCCCATCGAGCACCGCTACCTGGCCTCGGACGGCCTCTTCGAGGATCTTGCCGATCTCGGCTTCAGGATCGGCCGCATCCACGAGTTCGAATGAAGACGGGGCCCGCAGGCCCCGTCCGAAAGGTCGATTTCGAACCGCTCACTTGGCGGCGGCGAGATACATCTCTTCGACGTATTCCCAGTTCACCAGGTTCTCGACGAAGGCCTTGAGATAGTCCGGACGGCGGTTGCGGTAGTCGATGTAGTAGGAATGCTCCCACACGTCGCAGCCGAGGATCGGGGACGCGCCCGTCACCAGCGGGCTCTCGCCGTTCGCCGACTTGGCGACTTCGATCTTGCCGTTGCGGACCGCAAGCCAGCACCAGCCCGAACCGAACTGCGTCGTGCCCGCCTGGATGAAGTCCTCCTTCATCTTCTCGACCGAGCCGAAGGCGTCGACGATGGCCTTTTCCAGCTTGCCGGGGATCGAGCCGCCGCCGTTCGGCTTCATCCACTTCCAGAAATGGACGTGGTTGTAATGCTGGCCCGCATTGTTGAAGAGCCCGGCATTCTTGCCGAAGGAGCCCTTCACGACCTCCTCCAGAGACTTGCCTTCCCACTCGGTGCCCTTCAGCAGGTTGTTGCCGTTGTTCACATAAGCGAGGTGGTGCTTGTCGTGGTGATACTCCAGCGTCTCGCGGGACATGAACGGCTGCAGCGCGTCATGGGCGTAGGGCAGATCGGGAAGGGTGAACATGCTGGCTCCTCCGGTATCGTTGCGGTCCCCGCCGCCGGCGGGTCTCGGAGAACTACTTAGGCTTCCGGCCCGAACCGGGCAACCGTCCCTCCCGTGTCCGTGCCCGCGGACCGCGATGGTTTCGGGGCCGCCCTGCGTCTAGTGTGCATCGTGGAATCGCTTCCGAAGGACGTCGCCGGATGAATGCTGCCGTCTTCAGTCTCGCCTTCGTGATGATCGTCGTCGGCGGCGCCTCGCTCGCGGGCGGCCTGCCGATCGCCGGCGAGGCTCTCGGCGGGATCCGCGTCATGGCGGGAACGATCGTGATGACGGGCGGTTGCATCGTCTTCGCGCTGGGCTGCGTCGCCGTGGCGTTCGGCCGGTCGCGCGCGCCCTGGCCTACGCAATCTCCGGCCGTCGCGCCCGTCCCGGTTCCGCCCCTCGCCGACGAGCGCGCCGGAATCGGGGCGCCCGACGATGCTTTCGCCCCGTCCCGGCCCGCCGAAACCGTGAGTTCCGCGCCCGACTCCGCCCCGGAACGCCGGCTCGCGGCAACCTATTCGGCGGGCGGGATCGGTTACTTCATGTATTCGGACGGTTCCATCGAGGCCGAGATGGAGATCGGACGTTACCGCTTTCCGAACATGGACGCGCTGCGCGACTTCATCGAAACGGGCGACGGCGGCGTCAGGGTCGGACCGCCCGGTCCCTGATCCGCGGGGCGAGTTGCTTGAAGGCGGGCGTCCCGGCTTTTTCCGTCCATTCGAAGACCGCCATTTCCGCGGTGATGATCTCCGCCCCCGCCGCGGCCATGCGATCCAGTCCTCGCCGTCGATCCTCGTCCGTCCGGCTGCCGACCGCATCCGCGACGACGCAGCAGGCGAGGCCCGCGCGCAGGGCGTCGAGGACCGTCTGCAGCACGCAGACATGCGTCTCCATCCCCGCCACCAGAAGACGGGGCCTGTCCACGCCTTCGATGCGGGCCGTGAAATTCGGCTCCCGCATCGCCGAGAAGGCGAGCTTTTCGATGATCGCCGCGCCGTCCGGCAGGGCCTTCGCGACGGCGTCCGTCGTTGGGCCGAGACCCTTCGGATATTGCTCGGTGACGGTGACCGGGACGCCGTGGACGCGCGCCGCTTCGAGCAGCAGAAGGAGCGCGGCCTCGATGCCCTCGCGGCCCGCGACGGCGGGCGCGAGCTTGTCCTGAACGTCGATGATCACGAGATGCGAGGTCGCCGCTTCGAGAAGGGCCGGGGGCGTGCTCATGCCTCGTCCTCCTCCGGTCGGAAGTCGAGCGCGGTTCCGTTCGTGCAGTAGCGCAGACCCGTCGGCCGCGGGCCGTCGGGGAAGACGTGGCCCAGATGCGAATCGCAGCGCGCGCAGCGGATCTCCACACGGCGCATGAAATGCGAGCGGTCTTCGTGTTCGGCGATCGCGTCGGCGTCGACCGGACGGAAGAAGCTCGGCCAGCCCGAGCCCGATTCATATTTCGAATCCGAGGCGAACAAAGGCGCGGAACAGGCGGCGCAGGAATAGACGCCGGTCCGCTTCTCGTCGAGCCAAGGTCCCGTGAAGGGCCGTTCGGTGCCGTGCATGCGCAGCACCCGGAACTGTTCCGGCGTCAACTCGCGCCGCCATTCGTCTTCGGATTTGATGCTCGGGTTCTTGGAAACGTCGTTCATCGGCGGTCCTCCATCGAACGGGATATGTCGCCGGAGCGTTCCCGCCGCAAGGCGCATGCGCGCCGCATTCCGTCGGCGCGAATACGGCGGAATACGCAATTCGGAGTTGACGGCTCAGCTTGGGGCACCGGTTAGTACGCGGCGCGAAAGTAACTGCTTAAACCTACGTTGCATTACAAGTTGAATTCCAATAAACACGACGTGAACCGGTCCCTTGAATTGAAGACGAACGAAGAACGAAAAGGCGAAGCCTCAGCCGAGGTGAAAACCACGACCCTTCTCGGATTCACGTTCGATCCTCCGCCCGGCCAACAGACGGCCGCCGGGCGCAAGAACTCGAAAAACGAACCTTCTGAAAGGTAAGGCATAGGCCATGACGAACGACAACGCCGCCGCTCCGAACTACATCGAACTCGCCGCCGACATCGTTTCGGCTTACGTGAGCAACAACACGGTGTCCGCTTCGGACCTCGCGGGCCTGATCGGCGAAGTGCATTCGGCTCTCGTGCGCGTGTCGAACGGCACGTCGGACGCGCCGACCGAAGCCCCGCGCCCCGCAGTCTCGGTCAAGAAGTCGATCACCCCCGATTACATCATCTGCCTCGAAGATGGGAAGAAATTCAAATCCCTGAAGCGTCATCTGCGCACGCAGTACAACATGTCGCCGGAGGAATACCGCGAGAAGTGGGGTCTGCCCGCCGACTATCCGATGGTCGCGCCGAATTACGCGCAGGCCCGTTCGCAGCTCGCCAAGCAGATGGGCCTCGGTCAGCAGCGCCGCAAGCGCCGCTGAGCTCGACCGCTTCCGATGAGATCGAAAGGGCGCCCTCGGGCGCCCTTTTTCGTTTCCGACGGCTCGCGCCTTGCACCCCGAAGCGGCGACCATGTTCACGCGGAGGGCTTCATCAGGGCGCGGTAGCGCCGCCTTTCCGCCCGCCAGGCCTGAGCCAAGGCGATATGGCGGTCGAAATCATAGGTCCAGTGCCGTGCACGGGCGAGCGACCATTCCCTGCGCAGCGCCCGTCGCAGACGGGCGAGGATCATTCGCGTCAATTCCGGCTCGCCCAAGGCGTCCCATTCTCCCGGCCAGATCCTGAACAGCCGCGGCAGCATGATGCGCCTTTCATAGCGGGACGCACCGGCGGCCACCGTCGTTTCGACGGCCCGCCAGGCCCGCAAGGCGGTCGTGTCCGGGCCCGTGGCCTTGGGGCCTCGATCCTGATCCATTTGAAAACTCCGATCTGCAAAATGGTTGACGATAGTCCGAATATAGGAGTAAAAACCTAAGTTGAAAATAGGCACGCCGAACGGAGCCTCGCCATGGACCAGCCGCCCCCCGTCACCGTTCTCGATCGCGCCGCGTCGCTGTTGGCGCGCCCGGGGGTCGAAGGCCGCTTCATCTCCGGCGGTTGGTCGCTGATCGCCCGACGCGGCGGCGTTTCGGTCCCGGCGGGTCGGCTCGGTCCGGCGGAGGCCGAGGCGCTCCTCGCCACCGGGCGGGCGCGGCTGCATCAGGAGGGCGGTCGCGCGGTGCTGCGGGCCGCGGGCGCGCTGCGTCAAGGAGCGCAAGGCGACGGGTCCGGAGGCGGGTCCGCGGCCGAAGCCTGCGGGCGTCTGGTGGTCGAGTTGCAATCCGACGCGGACGGCGCGTCGCGGCGGGTCGTCCGGGATATCGGGGAAAGCCCTCTGGCTTGGCTGGCGCGGCGACGGGGGCCGGACGGGAACCCGCTGCTTTCGGCCTTCGCCTTCGCGGCGGGGGAGAGGCTGCGGGCGGATTTCACGCGGGCGGGCCTGTCGCCCAGAACCGGCGCCGACTGGTCCGGCCTGCCCGCCGCCTCGTCCCGCGGCGGCGGGAAGGCGACGGAGACCGAGGCGATTCTGGCGGCGCGGCAGCGTTTCCGCCTGGCATTGACGGCGGCCGGGACGGAATTCTCCGGCCTGCTCCTCGACGTCTGCTGTTTCCTCAAGCCCTTGGACGCGGTCGAGAAGGAGCGGGGCTGGCCCGCGCGTTCGGCCAAGGTCGTGCTCGGACTGGGTTTGGCGAAGCTCGCCGACCATTACGGCCTGTCGCGCGTCGCGCGCGGGGCCGAGGCGGCGGGAATCAGGCGCTGGAGCGCCGATCAGGCCTGAACGGTGAGGGCCTCGCGTGCGTCGCGCCGGATGCGTTCGACCATGGAGCGTACGCCGTTCGAGCGCTGCGGGGTCAGATGTTCGGCGAGACCGAGCGTCTTGAACAGGGCGAGCACGTCGGCCTCCAGGATCTCGCGCGCCGGTCGACCCGAATAGAAGGCCAAGGTCAGGGCCACGAGGCCGCGGACGATATGCGCGTCGCTGTCGCCGCGGAAGGTGAGGACGGGTTCGCCGGCCGAACGGTCTATCGCGGTCTCCACCCAGACGCGGCTCGCGCAGCCGAGGACGCGGTTCTCTTCGGTATGCGCGGCCTCGGGCAGGGGCTCGAGTTCGCGACCGAGATCGATCAGGTAGCGATAGCGGTCGTCCCATTCGTCCAGCAGGGCGAAGGTTTCGACGACTTCGTCGATGTCGAGCGGCATGGGCTCCTCACGGGCGTGACGTCGCCCTTCATATAGAGCGGCCGGGATCAGTTCGCCCGGTTTTTCGTCTCGGTGCGGCCCGTTGTCCTTGCCGTCGCCTCCAGAAGGGCGCCGAAGCGTTCGCTCTCCGACTTCGCCGCGGTCGTCTGCGGGGACGGGGACGGGGCCGGGGGAGCGGCGGCGGGGCCGGCGATCGTGGAGGCGGCGGCGGCGACGCCCGCGAAGGTCTTGGCGGCGTTCGCGCAGGCGGCGGGATCGTCGGTGCAGAGGCGGCCGGCCGCGGCGACGAGATCCTCGAGGGTCGGCGCGGCTCGGGTCGCGAGGGTCTGCGTCTCGGTCGAGGGGGCGACGGCGGATCGTGCCGCCGGCTCCTCTGCGCCGCGGGTCGGGGAGAGGGCGTAGACGGCGCCGATGACGAGGATCGATCTGAAGACGGTTCCGAACATCGGTGACTCGACGGGGCTGACCGGCATCAAATTATCATGAAATACGGCGGGGCCCGTGGTCATCATATCTATGGTAAACGAAGTCGAAACGGCCGCCGAT
>CAYNUN010000026.1:0-12471 GCA_964400345.1 uncultured Methylobacteriaceae bacterium | reverse complement strand
CATTCATGCCAAGCGCATGACTCGGGCCGACTTCCTGATCGAGCGCATCGCCAAGGCGTCGCCGAAGGCGGGCGCTGCGTTCGAGGCGGGCTTTCTTCTCTTTGGGGCGACTTCTCTTGCATTGATCGCCTATGCGGGCTGGCTGCCGACCGTGCGGGCCTATACGGGTCGTGAATTCTTCGGCGTGCAGGGGCTCTTCACGATCGTGACCTGGCCCGTTCGCGGGATCATCGTCTTCGGCTCGGCGCTGGGCTGCATCGTTTTTCTCGTTCAGGCCTTCGAGGAGTTGAAGAAACTCTTCTCCGGCCGAACCGCCTGATCGGGAGGCTTCTTTGGAACCCGTCACAATCGGCTTCATCCTCATCGCCGTCATGATCGCCCTGATCGTGCTCGGCATGCATATCGGCATCGTGCTGATCACGCTCGCCGGCGTCGGCGTCTATCTGATCCGTGACAATATCGATCTCGCCTTCCGTCTGACGGCGATCGCGACTTATTCCGGCATTCAGGATTATCTCTTCGCGACCATTCCGCTGTTCGTGCTGATGGGCTTGCTCGTCTCGATCTCGAATGTCGGCAAGGACACGTTCGACGTCGCCCAAGCGCTCCTCCGGCGGATCCGGGGCGGCCTCGGCATGGCTACGGTCGCCGCCAATGCGGTCTTCGCCGCCGTCACCGGCGTGTCGATCGCTTCCGCCGCGGTCTTCACCAAGGTCGCGGTGCCCGAGATGCGGCGGCACGGCTACACGATGAGCTTCGCCACGGGGACGGTCGCGGGCAGTTCGATCCTCGGAATGCTCATTCCGCCTTCGCTGCTCATGATCATCTACGGCGTGCTGGCCGAGGTCTCGATCGGAAAGATGTTCATCGCGGGCGTGATTCCCGGGGTGATGATCTCGATCGGCTTCGCCGCGATGATCTATTTTTCCGCCCGCTATTTCCCCGGCTTCGTGATGGTCGACCCGACCGAGAGCGCGCGCAAGTCGGCGGAAGAGCCGTTGATGAGCAGGGGCGAGATGGCGGCCAAGTCGCTGCCGATCGCGGCTCTCGTCGTGCTCATCCTCGGCGGCCTCTACACGGGAGTCTTCACGCCGACCGAAGCGGGCGGCGTCGGAGCCTTCGGCGCGCTCGTCATCGCGCTCGTCCGTCGTAGGCTCGATTTCCGCAAGCTGTGGCGGGTGCTGACCGAGACGGGACACGTGTCGGTTTCGATCCTCTTCCTGCTGATCGCCGCGGGTCTTTATTCGCGCATGCTCTCTCTGGCGGGCGTACCGAACGCGATCGGCGACTTCGTCGAGCATCTCGGCATGGGTGCCTACGGCTTCCTGCTGATCTATGTGATCATCATCCTGCTGCTGGGCATGATCCTCGACTCGTCGTCGATCCTGCTGATCATGGTGCCGATCGCCGCGCCCATCGCCCAGGAATTCGGCTTCGATCTGATCCATTTCGGCATCGTCACGATCATCGCCGTCGAAGCGGGTCTGCTGACCCCGCCCTTCGGGATCTCGGTGTTCACCGTCAAGGCGACATTGGCGGATCGAACGACGCGGATCGAGGAGATCTTCGCCGGAGCGCTTCCCTTCGTCTTCGTGATGTTGGCGTCGCTTCTGCTGATCGCCGTCTTCCCGCCCTTGGCGACGGCGCTCGTGAAATGACGCAACGCGGGCGGCGAGCCGGATGACGACCGAATTCGTCCATCAGGGCCTGCCGTCCCGCGTGGTCTTCGGTTCGGGGACGATCTCGGTCGTCCCCGAAGAGGCCGCAAGGCTCGGAATCGAGCGGCCGCTCATCGTCGTCGGTGCGGCCCGCCCCGATGACGGATCGCGCCTCGCGGGATTATTGGGCGAGAGCGTCGCGGCCGTGTTCGCGGGCGCGGTCATGCACACGCCCGTGGACGTCACGGCAAAGGCGATGGACGTCGTCCGCGAGGCGGCGGTCGACGGGATCGTCGCCTTCGGCGGCGGTTCAGCCATCGGCTTGTCGAAGGCCGTCGCGGTCAGGACCGGCCTTCCGCAACTCTGCATCCCGGCCACTTATGCGGGCTCGGAAATGACGCCCGTTCTGGGCGAAACGGAGAACGGGCGGAAGACGACGCGGCGTTCGCTCGAAATCCTCCCGGAAACGGTGATCTACGACGTCGAACTCACTCTCGGACTGTCCGCACGGATGTCGGCGGTGAGCGGCTTGAACGCGGTGGCGCATGCGGTCGAGGCGCTCTACGCCGCCGACGGTTCGCCGATCGTGTCCTTGACGGCCGAGGAGTCGATCGCCGCCTTCGGGCGCGCTCTGCCCGCGATCATGCGTGATCCCGGCGACCGCGGCGCGCGCCGCGACGCGCTTTACGGCGCCTGGCTCGCCGGATCCTGCCTCGCCCAAGCCGGCATGGCGCTGCATCACAAGCTTTGCCACGTCCTCGGCGGCGCATTCGACCTCCCGCATGCGGAAACGCATGCGGTGATCCTGCCTCATGCCATGGCCTACAACACGCCTGCGGCGCCCGCCACGGCGGGCCGGATCGCGAAGGCTCTCGGTGCGTCCGATGCGGTCGAGGGGCTCGTCGCGCTCTCCCGCGCCGTGGGCGCGCCGACGTCGCTCGCGGCTCTCGGAATGCCGCGCGAAGGAATCGCGCGCGCGGTGGAGCTTGCGGTCGCGACGCCCTATCCCAACCCGAGGCCGCTGACCGCCGAAGGCATCCGCGGGTTGCTGGAGCGTGCCTTCGACGGTGCGCCGCCTCGGCCCTGATCCCCCGAAGGAGGGTTCCCATGTTGTTCGTGATCCATGCCGTCGACCGTCCCGGAGCGCTGGAGACGCGCCTCGCGCATTACGACGCGCACAAGGCCTTTCTCGCCGACACGTCGGCCTACGGCGTTCGGATCGTAATGTCCGGCCCCTTGGTCGCCGACGACGGCGCGACCGCGATCGGTTCACATTTCGTGGTCGAGGCGGCGGATCGGGCGACCGTGGTCGCCTTCAACCGCGCCGATCCGTTCCATGCGGCGGGGATCTGGGGCGAGATCTCCATCCGCGGCTTCATCAAGCGGCAAGGCTGAGGCGGGGCGGGTCTTCCCGCCTAGGCTCCGGCCCGGACGTCCGGCGTCGGTTCGCCGCCCGTCATGAAGTCGAGCACGGCGGTCTCGATCATCACGCGCATCGGTTCGGCATTGGCCATCGCTTCGGCGCGTTCCGCCTCCGAGGCGAATTCCCGCTTGATGTAGGACCCCAGCCGGCGGACATGGGCCACGAAAGCGGCGCCGATCGGGCGGCGTTCGGCGTCGAAGGCGCGGAGCGCTCCGATCACGTCCTCGCCCGTGCCGACATGGCGGGCGATCGCCTCCGCATCCTGAGCCGCCTTGACGACCCCCGCGCCCACATGCGGGCGGACGACGAAGGCGGCGTCGCCGATGATGCAGGCGCGACCGACCGTCATGGTCGGGGCTTCGAAATCATAGATCGGCTGGAAGAAGGGCTGGTCGATGATCCGGATCGCTTCGCGGAATTGAGGCGGCAGCGTCCGTTCCGCGACGTCGCGCATTTCGGCGATGACGCTTTTCGAGATCAGGGGCGGGGGAATCGAGACGGAATATTCGTGTCCGGCATCGTCGGTCAGGTATCGACGCAGCCGTTCCTCGGTCGTCGGGCGGTACCAGACGATGTTCCAGCTTCGATGTCCGGGGCGCAGATCGTTGCCGACTCCGGCGGCCGGGTAGCCGATGATCTGCTCGCCGGGCGGCAGGTGGAAGGCGAAGGTGTCGAAGACGTCGCGGCGGAATTCGGGCGAGAACCGGGCCTCGTCCGCGAGCCCGCGCCAGCCGACATAGCCCGCATAGACGGGCTTGGCTTCCGGCATCAGGAAGGCGCGGACCTGGGAACGGAAGCCGTCGGCTCCGACGAGGAGGTCGCCGGTCGCGCTCGTGCCGTCGGCGAAGCGGGCGGTGATCCCGTTCTCGTCCTGCTCGAGGGAGACGAATTCCTTGCCGAGTACATAGATGTCCTGCGGCAGAACCTCGTTCAGGATCTCGAAAAGTCGGTTCCAGGACGTCGAAATCTGGCGTCTGGGATGTTCCGCGAAGACTTCGCCCTTCGCGTCGACCGCGATGCGCTTCTCGATCGGAACGCCGAGATCGGACTCCGCTTCGCGGCCCAGATCGGCGAGGGCGCGGCGGAGTTCGGGATGCGTGACGATGCCGGCGCCGCGGCCGACCAGCGGGACCGAGGACCGTTCGAAGATCCGGACGTCCCAGCCGAGCCGGCGCAGGTAGAGCGCCGAAAAGACTCCGCCCATCGACCCGCCGATGACGATCGCCTTCCTGCCCGCCATGATGCTCCTCGCCCAAATAATTTATCGGATGATAATTAGGTACATCCGTCGTGAAACACAAGACGGGAGTCGGCCCCCGCCGATTCGGCGCCGCCGCCCATGGATCCGGCTTATAGCCGAACAGCGTCGATGGCGAATTCATCGTTCCGGCATCGCAATCCGAACGATATCCGGCGTTCGCGGATCGCAGTGGATCACGAAATGTAAGAAATATTTCGGACGGTCATCACCGCGTTTCATAACGGGTTATTTCCACCGTATCCGATCATTCGCCACCTTCGAGCGCCGCATTCCAAATCGATGTTCGTCTCGACATGGCCGCATCTCGGCGGTCGACGTGACGAACATGACGAGGAATCGGGATGTCCATTCTATCGACGACCGCCAACGCCCCGCGGGCGGGCATGCGACTGAGTTTCGCGGAGGAGTATTCGACTGCGGCTCTTCCCGACGCACCCGGCGAGACGGTCTGGAACACGACATTCCCCGGCAATATCCGTTGGCTCGGGCCGAACGGCGAGAAGCAGATCTATCTCGACCGCGACTTCCGCGGCGCGGACGGCACCGATACGGGGGTCAACCCCTTCTCGATCGCGAACGGCGCCTTGACGATCAACGCGAACCGGACCCCGGCGGCGGAACTCGCGAACGTCTACAACCAGCCCTACACTTCGGGGATGATCAATTCGGCCAAGAACGCCGAATTCAAATACGGCTATATCGAGTTCCGCGCCGACTTCCCGGCCGGCAAAGGCCTTTGGCCGGCGCTCTGGCTGCGCAGCGCCGATTCCTCGGTCCAGAGCGAGATCGACGTCGTCGAGTTCCTCGGCCATCTGCCGAATGCGCTGTTCCAGACGGTCCATACGTCGGACGGGGTCGTCCACAAGGTGGTCCGGCAGAACGTGTCGGATCTTTCGGTCGGCATGCACACCTACGGCGTCGACTGGCAGCCTGACCGGATCACCTTCTATCTGGACGGCAAGGCCATGGGTTCCATGGCGACGCCCGCGAGCACCCAGATCCCGATGTATCTGATCGCCAATATGGCGGTCGGCGGGACATGGCCGGGCAATCCGGATTCGACCACGCGCTTTCCGGCGGAGATGAAGATCGACTATATCCGCGTCTGGCAGGACGCCTCGGTGCTGGCGGCCAAGACCGTGACGGGCGGTGCGGCGAGCGAGTTGCTCAGCGGCAATGACGGCAACGACGCCGTCTTCGGCAATGGCGGCAACGACACGATCTTCGGTGCGAACGGCAACGACCGGCTGTTCGGCGGGGCCGGGTCCGACCGCATCCTGGGCGGCGGCGGCAACGACACGATCGAGGGCCGGGGCGGAACCGACTTCCTCGCGGGCGGCGCGGGCGACGACACTTATGTGATCAGTACCTCCGGCGCGACGATCTATGAGATCGCCACCGGGGGGGTCGACACGGTCGCCACCACCTTCTCGTCCTATTCGCTCACGGCGATGCTCGAAAATCTCGTCTTCCGCGGGACGGGCGCTTTCCGGGGGGTCGGCAACGCTTCGAACAATACGATCACCGGCGGGGCGGGGGCGGACACGCTGATCTCGAGCGGCGGCCGCGACCGCGTCGACGGCGGGGCGGGCAACGACAATCTCGATGCCGGCATCGGCAACGACGTGCTGATCGGCGGCTTCGGCAACGACGTGCTGCGCGGCGGCGACGGCGCGGACGTCTTCGTCTACCGCTCCGGCGAGACCGGGTCCGATACGATCATGGATTTCGCCCTCGGACAGGACCGGATCGACGTCTCGGCGCTCGGCATCACCTCCTTGACGCAGGCTCTGGCGGGTTCCACCGCGGCCAAGCTCGTCCTCGGCGGGCAGGGCGTGACGCTCAACAACCTCTCCACGAAGAGCCTCACCGCCTCGAACTTCATCTTTTCGACGCAGTCGGCGGCCCTCCAGCCCGTCGCGGCCGACGGGTCGGCGGCGCTCGTCTCGTCGGCCGCTTCCGATGAAGACGTCGCGGCGCCGTCCGAAGAGGAGGAGGCGGCCGCGGCCATGCCGGTCGCCGACCGGCTCGTCGGCGGCCCGGGCGACGACATTCATCGGGTGGATCATGTCGACGACGTCGTGGTCGAAAAGGCGGGTGGGGGCTACGACACCGTGGAGACCGCGCTTTCGTCCTTCACCCTGAGCGCGCAGCTCGAAGCGCTCACCCATACGGGGACCGGCCCCTTCCGCGGCGTGGGCAACGGCGGCGACAACATGATGATCTCCGAAGGCGGCGGCGCCCAACTCGTCGGCGGGGCAGGGCAGGACACGCTGATCGGCAGCGGCGGCAACGACCGTCTCACGGGTGGTACGGGCGACGACGTGCTGATCGGGGGAGGGGGCTTCGACACGCTTTCGGGCGCGGACGGGTCCGACGTCTTCGTCTTCCGGGCGGAGGCTCCGAGCGGCCGGACCCTCGTGACCGATTTCGCGACGGGCGTCGACGCGCTCGATCTCCGCGGCATCGGGGCGACCTCCTTCGAGGATGTGCTCGCCCATGCGGTGCAGGACGGCTCATCCGTCGTGATCACCTATGCCGATCACGTCGTCGCGCTGCAGAAGACGGGTCTCTCCGCCCTGCAGACTTCGGACTTCACCTTCTGAGGTCTTCCGGGCCTCCGGGGCAGGACGAGACGAGACGCGACGCTTGCCGACGCGGCGTCGCGCGACGATGATCCCCCCGCCATCGAGCGGGGGGACGAAGAACATGCGGGCGGCTTGGTACGAGCGGACGGGACCGGCGCGGGAGGTCATCAGGACGGGGACGCTTCCCGATCCGGAACCGGGCCCCGGGGAGGTCCGCGTCCGGCTCGCGGTCTCCGGCGTCAACCCGTCGGATTGGAAGGCGCGCTCCGGCGTGCGGCCGATGGCGGGGCCGATCGTCGTGCCGCACAGCGATGGGGCAGGGGTCGTCGACCGTGTCGGGTCGGGCGTCTCCGCCTATCGCGGCGGAGAGCGGGTCTGGGTGCTCAACGGCCAATGGGGTCGACCGCTCGGCACCGCGGCGGAATTCATCGTGCTGCCGGAAGATCTCGTCGTTCCGCTGCCCGAAGCCTGCAGCTTCGAGGAAGGGGCCTGTTTCGGCATCCCCGCGCTGACGGCCTGGCGCGCGGTCACGGTCGACGGTTCCGTCGAGGGCCGGACGGTTCTCGTGACGGGCGGTGCGGGCTCCGTCGGCCATTACGCGATCCAATTCGCCAAGCTGCTCGGCGCGGCGAAGGTGTTCGCCACCGTCAGCTCCGCGGCCAAGGCGGACCATGCCCGCGGGGCGGGCGCGGACGTCGTGATCGACTATCGCACCGAGGACGTCGCGGCGCGCGTCGCGGCGGAAACGGGAGGCCGGGGCGTCGACCGGGTCGTCGAAGTCGACATCGCGACCAACGGCCGGCTGTTGCCGCGCATCGTCGCCAAGGACGGGCTCTGCGCGGTCTACGGTTCCGCCAAGCCCGAATTCTCGCTCGAATTCGTGCCGATGATCGTGTCGGGCGCGGCGATCCGCTTCTTCATCATCTACGAGCTGGAGGCGACGGCCCGGCGAGAGGCGATCGCAAGGATGAACGATCTCTTCGCGCGCGGCCTCGTTCGCCACACGATCGCGGCCCGGTTCCCGCTCGAGGATTGCGCCGCGGCGCATGAGGCGGTCGAAGGCGGGCGGCTGATGGGCAATGTCGTCCTGACGATCTGACGGGACCGACCACGAACCCCTGCGTTCCGCGGGGGTTGTTTCCGCGAGGAGGCGGCGTCATGCGCGACGTGGACGGGCGGCGGTTCGAACGGGAAGAGGACGGGCTGGTCGTTTTCGCGGATTACCGGCGCCGTGACGATGTCGTCTTCGTTCTCCATGTCGAGGCGCCCTTGCCGCTGCGGGGAACGGGAGCGGCGGGGCGGCTCATGCGGGAGGTGGCGGAAAAGGCGCGCGCGGAGGGGTTCAAGCTCGTTCCGCAATGCGGCTATGCCGCCGCCTGGCTGCGACGGCACAAGGAATTCGAGGACGTGACGGGCCGCTGATCTCCGACCCGTCCGTTTCAGAGGCGCGCGGTGACCCAGTCGGCCACCATTTCGGCGACCTCCGTCTCTTGGCCCGTGTAGAAATGATCGCAGTTCGGCAGAACGCGGGCCTCGCAGCGGCCGGCGGAACGCTCGGCGAAGATTTCGGCCGGGTAGATCTCCGGACGTTCGAGATCGCCGCGGATGTAAAGGGAGGGGCAGCGGACGTGTTCCGCCTGCGCCACGGTGTCCGGCGTGCCCCGCAGGGCATATTCGAGGAAGCTCTCGGCGCTGATGACCCACCACCAGCCCGGCATGAGCATGAGCTCGCGTCCTTTGCCCTCCGCCACGAGGCGGCGGGCCTGATCCGTCAGCTCGTCCAGCCGGTCCCGCGCGAAGAGGCCGTTGGCGCTGTTGAGCGCGGCGATGTTCTTGCCGCCGCAATGCGCGGACAGGAGCACCAGAAGCGGCGTGTCGGAATGGACCGCGGCATGATGCGCGGCCAGCATGCCGCCGTTGCTGTGGCCGATGAGCATGGGCGTGATGCCGCACCGATCCTTGAGCCAGGCGGAGGCGAGTTCGCCGTCCGCGATCGCCTGAGCGGCGGTCTGGAACGCGCCGCCGCCGATTTCGCGGCCTTGGAGCGACGTCACCATCTCATGGCCGCGCCGGTTGAAGGCGAGGCAGGCGATGCCGCGCGCCGTGAGGACGGGGGGCAGGAAGCGCGAGGGGCCGGTGTAGAAATTGTGGCAATTGCCATGCATCAGCAGGGCCGCGCCCCGCATCGTGCCGTGGGCGGCGTAGAACGCCCCGTGCATCGGTTCCGCGTCGGTCTCGATGGTGATCAGTTCGGCGAGCATCCGCTGCGTCCTTCACGCTGTTCCTTCCGGCACGCTAGCGAGGGAAAGTCCTGCGACCAACCGCCCGCGCGGCATGGCGGGCATGTCCTCCTTTTCCGTTCGTGCTATGCGGAACGGGAACCGCCCCGTCGAGGGCGGAGGGAAGACGGGTTCGGGAGACGCCCTTGCCGTTGCCGCTCGAAGGAATGCTCGTCGTCGCGCTGGAACAGGCCGTCGCCGCGCCGATGTGCACCTGCCGCCTCGCCGATGCGGGCGCGCGGGTCATCAAGATCGAGAAGTCGGACGGCGACTTCGCCCGCGGCTATGACGACGCGGTGAAGGGGCAGAGCTCCTATTTCGTCTGGCTCAACCGGGGCAAGGAATCGGTCGTCCTCGATCTCAAGCGGGACGAGGACAAGGCGCTGCTCGAAGCGCTGCTCGCGAAGGCGGACGTGCTCGTCCAGAACCTGAAGCCGGGCGCGATCGCAGGGCTGGGCTTCGCGCATGAAAGGCTGCGGCGGGATTTTCCGCGTCTCGTGATCGCGTCGATCTCGGGCTACGGCGAGAGCGGCCCCTATGCCAAGCGGAAGGCCTATGACCTCCTGATTCAGGCCGAAGCGGGGCTCGCCTCGGTGACCGGCGGGCCGGAAGCGCCGGCGCGGGTCGGCGTCTCCGTCGTCGACATCGCGACCGGCATGAACGCTTATGAGGCGGTTCTCGAAGCGCTGCTGCTGCGCGCGCGGACGGGCGAGGGCGCGGATCTCCGCATCTCGATGTTCGACGCGATCGCGGACTGGTCGACGGTGCCGCTGCTTCAGCATGAAGGCGGGCAGACGCCGAAGCGCCTCGGGCTCGCGCATCCCTCCATCGCGCCCTACGGCGTGTTCCGGACGGCGGACGGCGCGGATATCCTCATCTCGACGCAGAGCGACCGGGAATGGCGCATTCTCGCGGGGGAGGTGATGGGCGATGCGGCGCTCGCCGCCGATCCGCGATTCGCGACCAATGTGCAGCGGGTGCGTCTGCGCGAGGAGACGGACGCCGCGGTGCAGGCGGCCTTCGGCCGGATGACGGCGGAGGCGTTGACGGCATCGCTGATGAAGCACGAGATCGCCTTCGGCCGCGTGAGCGACATGGCGGCGCTCGGCGCGCATCCTCACCTGCGGCGCATCACGGTGGAGACGCCGGAGGGGCCCGTCGCGATGCCCGCGCCGCCCGTGCGGCGGATGGGGGAAGAGCGGCGTTACGGGCCGGTTCCCGCCGCAGGCGCGCAGACGGAGGCCGTGCGGGCGGAGTTTCTCGGCCTTGCGGCCGCGGACCGCAAGGCGGGCGCATAGGAGGCCGACATGACCGCGATCGACGTCGAAGCCCTGTCCGGCTGGACGGGACGCAGCATGAAGGCGGAGGATCTCCTGACGCATCGGCTCGTCGGGGAATATCGGGCGACGTTCGAGCCGCATCTCGCTCCCGTGCCGGAGGGGACGGCCCCGCTCGGAATCCATTGGTGCCTCGCGCCGGGAGCCGCGCCCATGGCCGCGCTCGGGCCGGACGGACATGCGGCCAAGGGCGAATTCCTGCCGCCCGTGCCGCTGCCGCGGCGCATGTGGGCGGGCGGGGAATTGGAGATCCTCGGCGCGCTGCGGCCGGGGGAGCGCGCGACGCGGACGAGCACCGTGGGCGATGTGGTCTTCAAACAGGGGAAGACCGGGCCGCTCTGCTTCGTCGCCGTGCATCACGAGGTCGCGGGCGAGGCGGGCGTCGTCATCCGCGAGCGGCACGACATCGTCTATCGCGAGGCGGGGACTTCGGCCGCCAAGCCCGGCCCGGGCGCGCCCTTCGAAAGCGGGTTCGACATGACGGTCGAGGCCTCGCCGGTGCTGCTGTTCCGCTATTCCGCCATGACCTTCAACGGCCATCGCATCCATTACGACATGCCCTATGCCGTCGGGGTCGAGGGTTATGACGGCCTCGTGGTGCATGGGCCGATCCAGGCGACGCTGCTGCTGCAGGCGGCGGCGAGGCTTTCGGGCGGCGCGCCGCGGCGGTTCCGCTATCGTGCCCTGTCGCCGCTGATCGCGGGCGCGCCCTTCCGCGTGCGCGGCCGGCGCGAGGGGGACGGGACCGTGTGTCGGGTCGAAAACGAAAAAGGCGTCGTCACCATGGAGGCGACGAGCGCCGCACGTTGATATCCGCTGCGAAAGCCGCGAAACAGGACAAGAGGAGCGGGCGCAAGACCCGCCCCGCCGCCAAGGAGGACGACCCCATGCCCCGCATCATCGACATTTCCATCCCGATCGAGAACGACGTGCCCGCCGATCCGGCCTTCATGCGGCCGAAGATCGACTACAAGACGCATGAGCGGACGGTCGACGAAGTCACCGCCTTCTTCCCCGGACTGCGGCGCGAGGATATGCCGGACGGGCAGGGCTGGGCGATGGAGGTCGCGACCGTTTCGACGCATAACGGGACGCATGTCGACGCGCCCTGGCATTATCACGCGACCATGGACGGGGGCGTGCCGGCGGCGACGATCGACGAATTGCCGCTCGACTGGTTCTTCCGCCCGGCCGTGAAGCTCGATTTCCGACATCTGCCGGACGGGCATCTGGTGACCGCCGCGGAGATCGATGCGGAACTCGCGCGGATCGGGCATGAGCTGCAGCCTTTCGACATCGTGCTCGCCAATACGGCGGCGGGCGCACGCTACGGCTCGGACGACTACATCCATTCGGGTTGCGGTTTCGGCCGCGAGGCGACGCTTCATCTGATCGGCAAGGGCGTCCGCGTGGTGGGCACCGACGGCTGGAGTTGGGACGCGCCCTTCAGCCATACCTTGAAGCGTTGGGAGGCGACGCGCGACCCCTCGATCATCTGGGAAGGGCACAAGGCCGGGCGCGACCGGGGCTATTGCCAGGTCGAGAAGCTGCACAATCTCGAGGCGCTGCCGGCGACGGGCTTCACGGTGGCGTGCTTCCCGGTGAAGATCAAACGCGCCTCGGGCGGCTGGACGCGGGCCGTCGCCATTCTGCCGGACTGAGCCGCGCTGCCGCCGCCCTTCGGCGTCGTCCCGCAGCGACGAATCGGAGGGCGGGGTCCGCGTCTTTTCTTCCGCGCAGGGGAAGACGTGGATGCCCGCATGCGCGGGCATGACGGGGAACCCGGCCGGCCGGGCGGGCCTCAGCGATTCGAGAGGCAGTAGGATCCGCTCGTCCGGTAGCCGGAGGGGCAGGAGCCCGTTTTCGGAACGGCATGCGGCGCGTCGCCGGAATTTCCGACGAAGTAATAACCCCACAAGCGGTAG
>CAYNUN010000025.1:0-12475 GCA_964400345.1 uncultured Methylobacteriaceae bacterium | reverse complement strand
CCAATGGCCGGAAGGCTATGCCACCAAGGTCGGCGAACGCGGCGTGACGCTGTCCGGCGGGCAGCGCCAGCGCATCGCCATCGCCCGCGCCATCCTGAAGGACGCGCCGATCCTGCTCCTCGACGAGGCGACCTCCTCGCTCGACGCCGAAAGCGAAACGCTGGTGCAGGAGGCGCTCGACCGGCTGATGGAAGGCCGCACGACGCTCGTCATCGCCCATCGCCTCGCGACGGTGCTCGCGTCGGACCGCATCCTCGTGCTCGACGGCGGCCGCATCGTCGAGGAAGGCACGCATGCTGCGCTGGTCGCCGAAGGCGGACTTTATGCGCGGCTGGCGAATCTGCAGTTCGAAGCGGGCGCGGCGGCCTTGGCGGCGGTGGAATAAGCGAGCGTCCTCTCCCTTCATGGTGAGGAGCGCGGCGGAGCCGCGCGTCTCGAACCGGCGGGCCGGCATCGAGGCGAGAAGACCTCGTGGTTCGAGACGGCGCTTCGCGCCTCCTCACCATGAGGTCTTCCGGGTTCGATGAGGTCTTCCGGGTCGAACGTCCTTAACGCTCCGTCAGCTTCAGCTCGATCCTGCGGTTGCGGCGATAGGCCTCTTCGCCGCTGCCGAGCTCCAAGGGCTGAAATTCGCCGAAACCCGCGGCCACGAGGCGGTTCGGGGGGACGCCCTTTTCGGCCAGCGCCTGCACCACCGCGATCGCGCGGGCGGCGGAGAGTTCCCAATTGCTCTTGAATTGCCCGAAACCGGACAACGGACGACGGTCGGTATGGCCGTCGACGCGCAGGACCCAGGCGATGTCGGGCGGGATCTCGCGTTCGAGCGCGAGCAGCGCCGGGACGAGCTTTTCCAGTTCCGCGCGGCCGGCGGTCGTCAGTTCCGCCCGGCCGGGATCGAAGAACAGCTCCGATTCGAAGACGAAACGGTCGCCGACGATGCGGATGTCGGGACGGTTGCCGAGAATCTGGCGCAGCCGGCCGAAGAAGTCCGACCGGTAGCGCGCGAGTTCCTGCACCTTTTGCGCGAGGGCGACGTTGAGCCGCTGACCGAGATCGGCGAGGCGGACCTGACTGTCCCGGTCCTTGGCCGCCGCCGCCTCCAAGGCCTGTTCCAGGGCGGCCAATTGGCGGCGGAGCGCGAGGAGCTGCTGGTTGAGCGCTTCCACCTGGCTCAACGCTTCGGCGGAGAGCTTCTTTTCCGCTTCGAGATCACGGCCGAGCGCGCCGATCCGATCGCCGAAGGCCGCGCTCGCCGAACGTTCGGCCCCCACGAGTCCCTGCAGACGGTTCCGCTCCGCTTCGGCGGCCTGCAGCGTCGCGCCGAGGAAGTCGATACGGTCCTGCAGATTGCGCCCCGCCGCGCGTTCGAGCGCCAGAAGGTCGGTGAGCTCCACGATCTGCCGGTTCAGCCGGCTCAGAACCGTGTCCTTGTCGGAGACTTGCTGGGACAGGAAGAATTGCGCGACGACGAACACCGTCAGCAGAAACACGATCACGAGGACGAGCGTGGACAGGGCGTCGACGAAGCCGGGCCAGTAGTCGACGCCTCCCCGGACGCGGCGACGGCGGACGATGCTCATCGCGCGTCCATCCGTCCCTCGATCTTCTCGATGAGCCTGCGCATGTCGGCCTCGCGCTTCGACTGGGCCTCCACCCAATCGCGGAGCAATTGCTGTTCGTTGCGCATGTGCTGGACGAGCGAGTGGATGCCTTCGGCGAGGTTCGCCATCGCCGCGCCCGTCGCCTGACGCCCGCCCGCATCGACGACGGCCCGCGACAGACGCTCGATGAGCGCTTCGACGTCGGTCGTGCCGTCCCGGGCGACGAGGGGCGTATCCTCGACGACCGCGGCGGACAGCCAGTCCTCGAGCTCGTTGTAGAAGCGGTTCTGCGCCTGTCCGGCCTGAAGATCGAGAAAGCCGAGGACCAATGATCCGGCGAGGCCGAACAGGGAGGACGAGAAGGAGATGCCCATGCCCGCCAACGGCGCGGCGAGGCCGGCCTTCAGCTCGTCGAACAGCAGCGCCGCGTCGCCGCCCGACTTCATCGAGCGGATCACGTCCCCGACCGAGCCGACCGTTTCGAGCAGACCCCAGAAGGTGCCGAGCAGTCCGAGAAAGACGAGGAGACCCGTCAGATAGCGCCCCACCTCGCGCGACTCGTCGAGACGCAGGCCGACCGAGTCGAGCATGGAACGGAGCGTGGCGGGCGAAACGCCGTCGCGAGCGCGCCGCGCGCCGAGGATCAGCGCCACCGGGGCGAGCAGCAGCGGCTCCTTCACGGTTTCGGCGACGGATGCCTGAACGGCGTTGACCCAGCGGATCTCGCGAAAGAGGCGGATGACCTCCCGGAAGGAGAGTGCGGTCCCCACCAGAAGCACGCCCACGATCAGACCGTTCAGCCCGGGATTGGACATGAAGGCGCGGATGATCGGCTGCTGGAGGATGAAGGCCATGAACCCCGCCAGCACGACGAAGACGGCCATGCGGACGAGATGGACGCGCGGCGCCGTCATCGGGAGGGCGCCGGGTCTGAGAGTTGAGACTGATCGACGGGCCATGGCGACTCGCTGCGGAACCGGGAACGATGTTCTACGGTCGGCGCATCGCGATCAACCTCCCAATCGGACGGACCGCATGCGCCGAGCGCCGCGGTCCGCGGCGCGTTACGCCGAAGCGCGCGCGCCCTTGAGGACGTCGAGATAGGCCGAATGCATGCGCTCGTTGCCGCACAGGATGGAGCGGGATTCGAACATCTTGTCCGCGCCGAAGGCGTCGGTGACGTAACCGCCGGCTTCGCGCACGAGAATGATGCCCGCGGCGACGTCGTAGCTCGAAAGGTCGTGTTCCCAATAGGCGTCGTAGCGGCCCGCCGCGACATAAGCGAGATCGAGCGCCGCGGAGCCCATGCGGCGGACGCCGGAGCTCTTCAGCATCACGGCGGAAAGCTCCTTGAGAAAGGCCGGATGGTTCCGCTTGCCGATGGTGGGGATGCCCGTCGCGACCACGGCGTCGAGCGGATCGGTACGGCCCGCGACGCGCAGGCGACGATTGTTGACGAAGGCGCCCTTGCCGCGCTCGGCGATGAACAATTCGTCCTTCAGCATGTCGTAGACGACGCCCGCCACGATCACGCCCTCGCGCTCGAGCGCCACCGACGTGCAGAAATGCGGAATGCCGTGGAGGAAATTGGTGGTGCCGTCGAGCGGGTCGACATGCCAGCGATGCAGCGGATCCTTGCCCTCGACGACGCCGCCTTCCTCCAGCACGAATCCGTAATCGGGCCGCGCCTTGGCGAGCGCGTCGCGGATGACCTGCTCGGCGCGGGTGTCGGCGAGGGACACGAAATCGCCCGGGCCCGTGCGGGACACCTGCAGGTTTTCGACCTCGCCGAAGTCGCGGCGCAACCCCTTCGCGGCCTTCATCACGGCGTCGACCATGACGGTAATGAGAGGCGAACGGATCATCGGGCGAACTCGCGGGCTGAAGGCGCCGCGCGCATCGCGGCCTCGAAGGCGGATCTGAGAGTGCCGCGTTGAACACCGGGCGCGCCCCCCGCGTCAAGGGCGAGGCGCTGCGGCGAGGGTCAATCGACCGGAAGCGGATGCGCTTCCAACACCGCGAGCGCGGCCTTGACCGCGGCGGCGGGATCGCTCGACAGCAGCGCATCGGGCCCGAGCGCGACGAATTCCGCGCCCGTCGGAGCGAGCGCCTCGACGGCGGCGAAGTCGGGGGCGTAGGCGACGCAGGGCGTCTGGAACAATTCGGCCCACCAGGAGGCGCGCTCCACCACCGCGGGAAGCGGCGGCGTCGTGCGGTCGGCCTGAGGCTCGCCGAAGGAGACGTAATCGCAGCCCGCCTCGGCCGCCTCCATCGCGTCGTGCCGGGCGCGCAGGCCGCCGCAGCCGACGACGCGCTCCTGCGGCCGCAGGACGTCCAAGGCTTCGGCGAGGCGGGATCGGAGAGATGCACGCCGTCCGCACCCGAACGCGCCACGAGATCGAAGCGGTCGACGAGCAGCAGGACCGCGCCCGCATCCTGCACGAGCGGCCCGAAGGGCTTGGCGAAATTGACGAGCGCCCGATCGTCCTTGTCGGGCAGCGGCAGCACCACGGCGT
This sequence comes from uncultured Methylobacteriaceae bacterium, assembly GCA_964400345.1. Classification (GTDB taxonomy): domain Bacteria; phylum Pseudomonadota; class Alphaproteobacteria; order Rhizobiales; family Beijerinckiaceae; genus JAIXZO01. The sequence continues at coordinate 8,358 of CAYNUN010000025.1, read as the reverse complement.
CGACGCGGCCGGCCGCGAGGGCCTCCGTCAGGGCGGACATGAGCTCCGCCGGATCTTCGACGCGCGGGCAATGGAGAACGAGACGCGGATGGTGAGCCATGGCCTTGGTTTAGCCGCATCGCGCCGCGAAGGACAGAGGGTCTCAGCGACGCCCGCGGCGGTCGAGGATCGGGCTCGACAGGCGCGAGACGGGCGCCGCCTCCCCGCCGAGCAGCGCGACGCGGCCGATGCGGCCGAGACGCGGATCGGCCCGCCCCATCGCGGCGGCCGCGTTGACGAGCCCTGCCCTCAACGACGCCCCGAAGCCGCCCCGGGCGGCGAGCGAGAAGACCGCGACGCGGTGCTCCGCATCCGGACCTTCGAGGAAATCGGCGGTTTCGGCGATCCAGTCGCCCGTTGGCACGAGGCCGGGCTCGAGCACCATGGCGACAGTCGATCGGGCGCGCGCGAGACCGATGCGCACGAGCGCGGACCGGTCCCCCGACCCTTCAAGCAGCACGCAGCCGCCGGAATCGGCGATCCGTTCCGTGAGCTTCGACGGCGTGCCCGTCACGACCACGACGTCGCGCACCATGCCCTCCGCCACGCCCGGCACGAGAGCCGCGAGCGTGTCGACCAATGCGGGCTCCTCGGCGAGGACGGGAAGAACGACCGAAAGCATGACGGCGTCCTAGCATGCGCGCGCGAAAGAGGCATGCCCGCTTTCCGGGCAGAAGCATGCGCCCGGCGGCAAGCGCCTCGCGCAGCGCCGTCGTCGATGGACCTCCGTTTCCTTCCCGAAATGCCCGCCGCCTTGCCTTCGGCCCGATTCATCATCAATGTTCTCTTTATGTTCCAAGAGGGCGACGGATGGCGATTCGGGTGCGGACGAAGCCGAGCGAGACGGAGGAGCGTCGCGGATTCGAAGCGGGGCACGGCCGGTCCTGCGTCGCGGATGCCGTGGATCCCGACCGGCGGCGCGGGCGCAGCGCGGTCACGAACGCCTCGGGCCGTTACGAGGCGGAAGCGAGGAGCGTCGAGGACGACGGCTGGGGCTCGACGGCGGAACTCCCCGCATTCCGGACCGAGACGACGATCGAGAAGCCGAAGACGATCATCACGCGCAACGAGTCGCCCGACCTTTCCTTCGACCGCTCGATCAATCCCTATCGAGGCTGCGAGCACGGCTGCATCTACTGCTTCGCGCGGCCGACGCACGCCTATATGGGCCTGTCGCCCGGCCTCGATTTCGAGACGCGCCTCTTCGTGAAGGAGGGCGCGGCGGCGCTGCTGGAGCGTGAATTGTCGGCGGCCTCCTATACGCCGAAGACGATCGCGATCGGGACGAACACGGATCCCTATCAGCCGATCGAGCGCGAGCGGCGGGTGATGCGCTCGATCCTCGAAACGCTCGCCGAGCACGACCACCCCGTGGGAATCGTCACCAAATCCGCGCTGGTGCTGCGCGACGTCGACATTCTCGGACCCATGGCGGCCAAGGGCCTCGCCAAGGTCGTCCTCTCGGTCACGACGCTCGATCCCAAGCTCGCCCGGACGATGGAGCCCCGTGCGGCGACGCCGTCGAAACGGATCGAGACGATCCGGGCGCTGTCGGAAGCCGGGATCCCCACGGGCGTGCTCGTCGCGCCGATCATTCCGGCGCTGAACGACCACGAGATCGAGCGCATTCTGGAGGTCTGCCGCGAGGCCGGAGCGAGCGAGGCGGGTTACGTGCTGCTGCGCCTGCCGCTGGAGGTGAGGGATCTGTTTCGGGAATGGCTGCTGGAGCATCATCCCGGCAAACTCCGGCACATTCTTTCGCTCGTGCGCTCCACCCGCGGCGGGAAGGATTACGACGCGACCTGGGGCAAGCGACGGACGGGCGAAGGCGCATTCGCCGACCTCGTCGGCCGACGGTTCGAACTCGCGGCGGAGAGGCTGGGCTTCGATCGCACGCGGAGGCGATTGAGGACGGACCTGTTCAGGAAACCGAGCAAGGGCGGGGAGCAGCTGGCTTTGTTCTGATGATCGGTCCGTGCGAGCGAAGGCGGAGCCGTCGGGCCGAAGAAAGAACCGGAGAAGGAGGGAACCGAAGCGGCCATGGCCGCCCTAATTCTTGGCCGGCAGGAACGGTTTAAGGCCTTCGCGGGCCAGTTCGTCCACGCGCTCGTTCTCGGCGTGGCCGGCATGGCCCTTCACCCAGTGGAACGCCACTTCGTGCTTGGCGCGGGCTTCGTCGAGGCGTTGCCAGAGGTCGACGTTCTTGACGGGCTTCTTGTCGGCCGTCTTCCAGCCGTTCTTCTTCCAGCCGGCCATCCAACTCATGACGCCTTGGCGGAGATATTGGCTGTCGGTCCAGAGATCGACGACGCAGGGGCGCTTGAGAGCCTCGAGGCCCATGATCGCGGCCGTCAGTTCCATGCGGTTGTTCGTGGTGAGCGCCTCGCCCCCCGACAATTCCCGCTCGGTCTCGCCGTAGCGCAGCAGCACGCCCCAGCCGCCGGGACCGGGATTGCCGGAGCAGGCCCCGTCGGTCCAGATCGTGACGCGGGCGGTCATGCCGGAATGCCGACGAGACCGTAATCCGCGGCGCTCTCGGCCCGGCGATGGAAGCGCAGCTTCTTGTAATATTCGAGCGGATCCTTGGGCCTTACGAGCGCGCCGGGCGGCACGTTCAGCAAGTCGACGAGGCGCGTCAGCATGAAGCGCAGCGCCGCGCCGCGGCACAGGACGGGAAGCGCGTCGATCTCGGCGGGGGAAAGCTCCCGCACGCGCCGATAGCCCGCGATCATCGCCTGGCCCTTGGTGAGGTTGTAGGAGCCGTCCTGCTCGAAGCACCAGGCGTTCAGGCAGATCGCGAGGTCATAGGCGAAGGCGTCGGTGCAGGCGAAATAGAAGTCGATCAGCCCCGACAGCCGCGGCCCGATGAAGAAGACGTTGTCGGGAAAGAGATCCGCATGGATCACGCCGCCCGGAAGACCCGACGGCCAGTCGGCCTCGAGTTCGAGAAGCGCTTCTTCGGTGGCTGCGCGCAGGCCCGGCGTGACCGTGTCGGCACGGTCCTTCGCGGCCTCGTAGAGCGGCCGCCAGCCCTGCACCGACAGCGCGTTCTCGCGCCGCATCGGGAAATCCGCGCCCGCAAGGTGCAGCCGCGCCAAGGCCTCGCCGACCGCGGCGCAATGGCCGACACCGGGACGCCTCACGCCCATCCCGTCGAGAAAGGTGACGATCGCGGCGGGGCGGCCCGCAAGCCGGCCGAGCGCCTCGCCCTTCCGGTTCTTCACGGGCTGCGGGCAGACGAGGCCCTTCGCCGCGAGATGCTCCATGAGCCCGACGAAGAAGGGCAGGTCGCTTTCGCGCACGCGCTTCTCGTAGAGGGTCAGGATGTAGAAGCCGCGCTCGGTATGGAGCAGGAAGTTCGAATTCTCGACGCCTTCCGCGATGCCCTTCGCGGCGAGCACGGCGCCGATGTCGTAGCCCGCGACGAAATCGGACAATTCGTCGTCGGGCACTTCGGTGTAGACGGCCACTAGGCTTGCTCCGCGGCGGCGTCGCGCAGGCGGCGCGGCAGGGGGAAGAAGACGCTCTCGTCGGCGGTCGAAACGGTCTCGACCTCGATCCGCCGGCGCGCGGCGAAGGCGTCGATGATTTCTTCGACGAGCACTTCGGGAGCGGAAGCCCCGGCGGTGATGCCGAGCGAGGCGATGCCGTCGAACAGCGTCCAGTCGATGTCCTCGGCCCGCAGGACGAGCCGCGCCACCCGGCAGCCCGCGCGTTCGGCCACCTCGCGCAGCCGCTGGGAATTGGACGAATTCGGCGAGCCGACCACGATCATCGCCTCGACCCGCGGGGCGACGGCCTTCACGGCCTCTTGCCGGTTGGTCGTGGCGTAGCAGATGTCTTCCTTGTGCGGCCCGACGATGGCCGGGAACCGCGCCCGGAGCGCGTCGACCACGGCCTGCGTGTCGTCGACCGACAGGGTCGTCTGCGTCGCATAGGCGAGATCGCCCGCGGGCGGCTCGAGCCGGGCCACGTCCTCGACCGTCTCCACCAGGACCACCGCGCCTTCGGGCAGTTGTCCCATCGTGCCGACGACTTCCGGATGCCCGGCATGGCCGACGAGGATCACCGTCCGGCCGCGCTTGTGATGGAGTTCCGCCTCGCGATGGACCTTGGTCACCAGCGGACAGGTGGCGTCGAGCGCGAAAAGGCCCCGGCGTTCGGCTTCGGCGGGGATCGCCTTCGGCACGCCGTGGGCGGAGAAGATGACGGGCGCGTCGCCGTCGGGAATCTGATGCAGCTCGGAGACGAAGACCGCGCCCTTCCGGCGAAGACCTTCCACGACGTATTTGTTGTGGACGATCTCGTGGCGCACATAGACGGGCGCGCCATAGAGCTTCAACGCCTGCTCGACGGCGTCGATGGCCCGCACGACGCCCGCGCAGAAGCCGCGGGGAGCGCAGAGAAGAATCTTCAGCGGGGGCGCGTCGGTCCGGGTCATCATGCGGCGCTTCGAGGATCGGTGTCATTGACCCCGCGCCCGAACCGGTGTCAAGCGCGGGACGGAAGAGGCGCGCGCCGCAGCGGTCCGGACGCCCCTACGAATTCCCGGTGGTCAAGCCGCTTCGGCGCGCCTATGACCGGACGACGCGCTCGAACCCGATGGACCGCAGCTTGCTTCACCTCGTCCCCGAGACGGCCGGAACCGGCTCGACCGCGCCCCGCACGGCACGGACCGCCGCAGCCGCGGGCTCCGGGGGCGCGTCGTGAGCCGGGGGGAAGCGGGCAAGTTCACGTCGGGCTCGATCATGCGGCACGTGGCCGTGATGTCGATCACGGGAACCGTGGGCCTCATCGCGATCTTCGTCGTCGATCTCCTTTCCCTGCTCTACGTGTCCTGGCTCGGCGACGTGAACCTCACCGCGGCGGTGGGTTACGCGACGACCGTCCTCTTCTTCGCGACCTCGGCCAATATCGGCTTCATGATCGCCGTCGGCGCGCTGGTCTCGCGCTCGCTCGGGGCGCGGGAACGGGACCGGGCGCGGCGCTGGGCGGGGTCGTCTCTCGTGGTCTCCGCCGTGCTCGCGGGAGCGATCTCGATCGTGCTGATGATCGAGGCGGATTCGATCCTCGCGCTGCTCGGCGCGACGGGCGAGACGCTCCGCGTGGCCGAACGTTTCCTGATGATCAGCCTGCCCTCGAACATCCTGATGGGCCTCGGCATGGCCTTCGCCGGCATTCTGCGCGCGGCGGGCGACGCCAAGCGCGGCATGTATGTGACGCTGGCGGGCGGCATCGCGACCGCGGTGGTCGATCCGATCCTGATCTTCGGATTGGGGATGGGCGTGGACGGCGCGGCTTGGGCGACCGTCCTGTCGCGCGTCGTCTTCGCGGTCGTCGGCGCGCACGGCGCGATCCGCGTGCATGCGCTCGTCGCACGGCCCGTCGCGCTGCATGTGGTGCAGGATGTCCGGCCGCTCTGCGCGGTGGCGATCCCGGCGGTGCTCACCAATATCGCGACCCCGGTGGCGAACGGCTTCATGACGGCCGTGATCGCCCCCTTCGGCGACGACGCGGTGGCGGCCAATGCGGTGATCACGCGGCTGGTCCCGGTCGCCTTCGGCGCGCTCTTCGCGCTTTCGGGCGCGGTGGGGCCCGTGTTCGGGCAGAATCTCGGGGCGCAGCGATACGACCGCGTCAAGACCACGCTCGATTGCGGGCTGTGGTTCTCGGCGGGCGTGATCGTCCTCGCCTGGCTCGGGCTTTGGCTCTCGCAGGATGCGATCGTCGTCGCATTCAAGGCGGAGGGGCAGACGGCGGAACTGGTGCGCTTCTTCTGCACGATCCTCGCCGGAACCTGGGCGTTCCACGGTGCGCTGTTCGTCGCGAATTCGGCCTTCAACAATCTCGGCGCGCCCTTCCTCGCCACCGCCTTCAATTGGGGCAAGGCGACGATCGGCACGGTCCCCTTCGCCTGGTACGGGGCGCGAACCGCGGGGGCGGAAGGCGCGTTGACGGGACAGGGCGTCGGGGCGGTCCTGTTCGGAATCGCGGGCGTCGTCTGGGCTTATCGCGTCATCGCCGAACTGCCGAAGCGCTCCCGCGGAGGTGGAATGGCGGGCGCAGGCGAACAGGCTTAGAATTCGACGAAATCGGGGACGGCGTTCATGGTCAATTTCTTCGACTTTCTGGCTCCGAAGGAGACGAATCCCTTTGCGGATTATGCGTCCCGCTTCGGGATCAGCCAGGATCAGGCCGCGCGCGCCATGGCGGCGATGATGCCCGCCTTCGCCATGGCGATGCAGCGCCGCGCCCCGACGCCGACGGATTTCCTGATGATGTTCAACCCCGCCGCGCAGAGCCGGCAGGACCCGCTGCAGCTCTTCTTCGGCTCGCGCGACCTCGCCGACCGGGTGGCCGAACAATCGGCCGCCTTTGCGGGGCTCTCCTCTTCGGTCATGCATCAGATGATGCCCGCCGTCGCCGCCGCCCTCGCGACGGCGCTGGGCAAGACGGCGGACGAGCCGACGCTGCGCCGTTTCTATCCGACCGCGGCGCAACGCTCCCGGGACGCGGAAGCGACCCGGGCCGCGGCGGAAAGCGGCGAAGCGCTCGGCGGGATGATCAGCGCCATGCTCGGGATCAGCCCGGGAAAGCCCGAACCCGAGCCGGAGCCCGAGAAGTCGGCGCTGGACCGCAACATGGATGCGCTGGCGGACATCATGCACACGAGCCGCGAGGCGCAGGAGGAGCATCTGCGCAATCTGCAGTCGATCTTCTCGAAGATGATGGGCGGGCGCTGAGGCTCAGTCGAAAAGCCCGACGGGCGGCGCGGTTTCCATGTAGCGCAGCACGCCGTGGGCGACGCCCGCGGCGGAACCCATGATCGCCAAAGCGAGCACCGCGGCGAGGAAGACGTATTGCAGGGCGGAGGAATCCCCCGCTTCCGATCCCGCGAATCTCCGGACCCGACGACGCATCACACGCTCCGCACTCGACGGCCGCACGATCGACCCCGCATGCTGATGAACCGGTTAACGTCTCACCGGAACGAACCGCGGAACGCGACGATGGTGAACCGTTCGTAACCGGCGCCGCGGGATCCGGTCCGCGCGGCCCGTTGCGGGGAGACGGGGCGCCGAGCGCCGAAGGGTCGCCTCAGAGCACGACGTCGTCGAAGCAGCGGGAGAGATCGCCGCCCCACGGTCCGTCATGCAGCGCGATCAGTTCGTCGGCGGGCGAGCGCCCCGTCTCGACGACGCGGGCGAGCGGCGCGAGGAAGACCTCTTCGCCGAGACCGCGTGCGCGCAGACCCGCTTCGGCGATCCTGAAGGCCTCGACGGCGACCGTCTTCAGCGTGCCGCCGCCGATCGGCGCCGCCGATCCCAGGGCGGGGACCGCGTCGCGCAGCCCCTGCCGATCCGCGGCGGTCCAGCTCTTCACGAGATCCCATGCGGCGTCGAGCGCCGTGCCGTCATACAGCAGACCGACCCAGAAGGCCGGAAGCGCGAGCATCATCGGCCGCGTTCCCGCATCCGCGCCGCGCATCTCCAGATAGCGCTTCAGACGGACGTCGGGGAACAGCGTGGAGAGATGGTTGACCCAATCCGACATCGTCGCGCGCTCGCCCGGCAAAGCGTCGAGCCGACCCGCGAGAAGATCGCGGAAGGAGGCGCCCGCGACGTCGTGATAGCGGTCGCCGCGCTTGACGAAATACATCGGCACGTCGAGCGCCCAGTCGACATAGCGCTCGAAGCCCATGCCGTCTTCGTAGGCGAAGGGAATGAGGCCGCTGCGGTCTGCGTCGGTGTTGCGCCAGATCTCGCCGCGGGTGGAGAGGAAGCCCGTCCGTCGCCCGTCGAGGAACGGCGAGGCGGCGAAGAGCGCGGTCGCCATCGGCTGGAGCGCGAGGCTCGTGCGCAGCTTCTTCACCATGTCCGCTTCGGAGGCGAAATCGAGATTCACCTGCACCGTCGCGGTGCGGAACATCATGTCGAGACCCATCGTCCCGACCTTCGGCATATAAGCCGACATGATCCTGTAGCGCGCCTTGGGCATCACGGGCGTCTCGGCGCGGGACCAGACGGGCGAAAGCCCCAGCGCGAGGAAGCCGATCCCGAGATCGCGGCCTATCCGGTGGACGAGTTCCATATGCGCGTCGAATTCGGCCGCCGTATCGTGGATCGAGCCCAAAGGCGCGCCCGACAATTCGAACTGGCCGCCCGGCTCCAGCGAGATCGCCGCTCCGCCCGCGTCGTCGGCGAGGCCGATGATCGCCTCGCCGTCCATGATGGGGGACCATCCGGTCGCGTCGCGCATGCGTTCGAGCAGCGCGCGGATGCCCTGCGGCCCCTCATAGGGGACGGGGCGGCGGTCGGC
>CAYNUN010000024.1:441-12650 GCA_964400345.1 uncultured Methylobacteriaceae bacterium | reverse complement strand
CGGGAAGGCGATCAGCGACAATTCGTTGATCGGCGTGCCGTCCTGCTTCTCCGGCGGGCGCAGGATGGTGAAATGGACGAGGTCCACCGCCGCGTCCGATTTCAGCATGTTGCGCCAGGTGCGCTGGCCCGGATGCGGCCGGCCGGAGACCAGCAGCACCTTCAGCTTGTCGCGGATGCCCTCGATCGTGACGACGGCCTTGTTGTTGGCCTCCGTCAATTCGCCCGGCGCGCTTTCGAGCGCGAGTTCGACCACGTTCGGCCCGCCGTGCTCGATCCGGACGGGCAGGCGGACCGTCTCGCCGGGCCGCACCCGGCGTTCGGCGACGGGCCGGCCGTCGAGCAGCGCCGACAGGCGCATCGGCGCCCCGTCCCCGCCCGTCTCGCGGACCCGGAAGCGGATCGTCTGATCCTTGCCCACGATGCCGAAGCGCGGCGCGTCGACGAGTTCGATCAGGCGGTCGCGTTCGTTCGGGCGACCGGTGATCAGCGCGTGCAGCGGCGCGCGGAAGCCGAGCGCGGAGGCCGTCGCGGGGATGTCGTGGACCTGCCCGTCGGTCACGAGGATCGCGCCCGCGACCCGTTCGGGCGGCACGTCGGACAGCCCCTTCTCGAGCGCCGCGAACAGCGCGCTGCCCTCGTCGTCCCGGTCCATGACCTCGATGAAGCGCGGCTCCACGGCGGGCATGGAGGCGAAGCGCCGTTCCAGTTCCGCCTTCACCGCATCCGTCTGCGCCCGGCGGTCGGCGAGCGTCTGGGAGCCGGAGCGGTCGATCACGACCGCCACGACGTCCTTCAGCCGGTCGCGTTCCTCGTTGACGAAGGAGGGATTGCCCAAGGCCGCCAGCAGCGCCGCGATCGCGACCGCCCGCATCGCCGCCCCGCGCCGCCGGGCGATCAGCGCGAAGACGAGCGCCGCGATCGCGACCGCCGCGACGATCGCCAGAACGGGCAGGGGAACGAGCGGGCTCCAGTCGAGCTTCGGCATGGCCTATTGCCCCAGCCGTTCGAGCAGGGCCGGCACATGCACCTGATCGGCCTTGTAATTGCCGGTCAGCGCATACATCGCCACGTTCACGCCCGCCCGCAGCGCCATTTCGCGCTGCCGGGGCATCTGCTGCACGAGGGGGTTCAGCGGCTCGCCGCGCGGGCCGACGGCCCAGGCCGCCGCCCAATCGTTCGAGGTGATGATGATCGGCGAGACGCCGTCGCCCGCCCGCGCCGGCCGTTCCGCATCCGGCGCGTCGCCGCGCGGCAGCGCCTCGATGAAGGTCTTGCCCTCCGCCCAGCGGCCGGGGAACTTCTCGATCAGATAGAACGCCTTGGTGACCACATGGTCCTGCGGCACGGGTTCGAGGTCGGGAACTGCGATGCCTGCGAGAATGCGCCGCAACAGCCGCGTTTCGGGCGTCTGCATGTCGCCGCCGAGCGCGGTTCCCGCGTCCCGCGTGTCGAAGATCACCGTCCCGCCGTTCTTCATGAAGGCGTCGATGCGCCGGATCGCCGTTTCGCCGGGCGGCTCGCGGCCCGCCGTCATCGGCCAATAGATGATCGGATAGAGCGCCAATTCGTCCGTCGCGGGATCGACGCCGACGGGGTCTCCCGGTTCGAGCGAGGTGCGCGCGGCGAGATAGGCGTTGAGCCCGACGAGCCCCGCGCGGCTCGTCTCGTCCACCGCGGCGTCGCCCGTGATCACATAAGCGAACCGCGTGACGAGCGCGGCGTCGACCTCCTTGGGCGCGATCGCGGGGGCTTCGCGGGGCGCGCCCTGCGGTGCCCGGCCCTGCGCCTCCGCCCGGTCGGCTCCGCCCGCGAGGATCAGCGCGCCGAAGAGCGCGGCCGCCGCCGCGCGCCGTCCCATGCGCAGCCCGCCCGCGAGCAGGGCCGAGACGAGCGTATCGAGCGCGAAGAGCAGCGCCGCCGCGGTCAACAGCCACGGCCTCGGATCGAAGGGCGCCGTCAGCCGCAGCGCCTCCGTCCGCGCTGCGAGCGGTCCCGCGTCGAGCGGGCGCAGCACCGCGTCGCGCGCCAGCGCGTTCACCGCGCTCGGCGCGTCCCGGTCGCCGTAGAAGCCCGGCGGATGGTCACGCGAGGCGACGAGCCCCGGCGTGAAGGCCACGGGTTTCGCGGTGGCGGGCGGCAGGCCCGGCGCGCCGAAACCGTCGAGCGTCAGGAAGGGCGCGACGGCGCGCCCCGTTCCGGCGGCGTCGTTGCGCACCGCTTCGAGGCCCGCGGTTCCCGACATCGCGACGATTCTCTGCAGCATCTCCACGAACAGGCCCGACAGCGGCAGGTTCGACCAGCTCGTATCCGCCGTCACATGCATCAGAACCACCAGACCCGCGCCCCGGCGCTCCGCCGTCACGATGGGCGTGCCGTCGACGAGCGACGCCCAGACCTTGCGCGCGAGGTCGGGTTCCGGTTCGGCGAGGAGCTGGCGCGAGATCGCCACGTCGGTCGGCCGGTCGATGCCGTGGAACGGGCTTTGCTGATCGAACGGTCCGAGCGCGCGCGGCGTCTCCCAGGAGAGCGCGCCGCCGAGCGCCCGGCCGCCCCGGCGCAGCTTCACGGGCACGAGATCGTCGCCGCCCGCCGCGAGCCGCGGCCCGGCGAAGCGCAGCAGCAGCCCGCCCTCGTTCACGAAGGCTTCGACCTTGCGGCGCACGTCGTCGGGCAGCGCCCCGACATCGGCGAGCACGAGCACCGAGGCCTTTTCCTCGATCAGCCCCGCGATCGCGTCGATCGTGCCCTGCCGCGGCGTGCGGATCTCCGCGAAGGGCTCCAACGCCCGCTGCACGTAATGCACGGGGGAGAGAAGAGGTTGGGACACGTCCGCCGTCACGCCCGAGACGATTCCCACGCGCCGCCTCCGGTTCGTCTCGTCCACGAGGGCCACCGCGCCCGCCGAGCGCAGGCCGAGCACGTCGAAACGGGCGATCTCGTTGCGCAGTTCCAGCGGCAGCGCGATGGTCGCCTTGCCCTCTGTCCCGGTGAAGGAGAAATCCTGTTCGGCCAAGGGCCGACCCTTCATGTCGAGCGCGCGCAGCCGCCCCGCGGCGGGGCCTTCGCCCGCCCGCACGATCCGCACCGTGATGCCCGCCGCCCCGTTCTCCACCCCCGTCAGGCCGAGCACGGGCTCATCGTCGCGGATCAGCGTCGTGCGTCCGCCCGCCGCGTCCGCGACCTCCGCCATCGCTGCGCCCTCGCCGGAACCGCCGATCCCGTCGGCGATCCAGACGAATTCCGCCCCCGGCGCCCGGCGCAGGAATTCCGCCGCGGCCGCGAGATGCGGTCCGCGATCGGGCGAGAAGGGCACGGGCTGAAGCGCGCGGGCGCGGTCGAGCGCGGTCCCCGCATCCGTCGGGTTCGGCACGCCGGGCCGCTCGCCCGTCGCGATCAGCGCGACCGCGCGGTCGGCCGCCGCCGCTTCCCGCAGCACGCGTTCCATCGCCGCCCGGCGCTCGGGCCAGGCGGGCGCGGCCGCCCAGCCGTTGTCCACCATCATCACCAGAGGCGCACGCCCCGCCCCGACGGAATTCGCGGGCGGGTTCCACACCGGTCCCGCCGCGGCGATGATGACCAGCGCGGCGATCGCCATGCGCAGCAGCATCAGCCAGAGCGGCGTCCGCGCCGGTCTCTCCTGCTGCGGCACGAGATCCATGATGAGCCGCAGCGGCGGGAACGGGATCGGCCGCGGCCGCGGCGGCGTCACTCTCAGGATCCACCACAGCGCCGGAAGCGCCGCGAGCGCGGCGAGGACGAGCGGCGAGGCGAAGGCGAGGGGGAGGCCGAACATCAGGTGCTCCCCGGTCCGCGGCCGCCGCGCGCCACGCGCACCGCCACGGCCAGCAGCGCTTCGGAGGCGGGGCGATCCGTCCGATGATCGAGGAAGGACCAGCCCTGACGGCGGCAGGCCTCAGCCAAGGCGCTTCGATGCGCCTCCATCCGCTCGCGATAGGCCTTGCGGAACGCACCCGCATCGCCGACGTCCAAGCGCTCCCGGCCTTCGGTGGCGAGCAGTTCCGCCTGTCCTTCGAAGGGGAAGCTCTCTTCGACGGGGTCGACGATGCGCAGCAGATGGCCGCGCGCCCCCCTCGCCGAGAGTTTTTCGACGGCGGCCGCCACCTCGCCCGCCGGGCTCAGCGCGTCGGTGATCAGAACGGCCTCGCTCAAGGGCGGCAGCGGGATCGTATCCGGCAGTTCCGCCTCCGCCATGGGGTCGGAGGCGAGCGCATCCGCGAGTCGGTCCACGATCATGCGCGAGGCCATGGTCGGCCCGAGGCCGAGAAGCCCGACGCGTTCGCCGCCGCGCACGAGGAGATCGGCGAGGGCGAGGCCGAGCACGACGGCCCGGTCGAGCTTCGGCGCGGCGGCCAGCGCCGAGGAAAAGGCCATGGAGGGCGAACGGTCGATCCACAGCCGCACCGTATGGGCGGCCTCCCATTCGCGTTCGCGCACATGCAGATGATGTTCGTCGCGCGCCGAGCGCCGCCAATCGATCCGATGCGCGGGCTCGCCCGCCGTGAACGGCCGGAACTGCCAGAAGGTCTCGCCGGTGCCCGGTCGGCGGCGGCCATGAATGCCGTGCGCCACCGCGGCGGAGATGCGTCGCGCCTCGAGGGCGAGGCGCGGAAGTCGTCGCGCGAGATCGAGGGCACCGGACGCCCGCGAGGGGCCGATCCGCCGTTCCGTGTCGTCGAGGACGCGGACTCGGGCCATCGCGTCAGCCGACGCGGCCCTTCAGCCGCCCGATGATCCCCGTCAGCGTCTCGCCCTCCGCGCGCGCCGCGAAGGTCAGCGCCATGCGGTGCTTCAGCACCGGTTCGGCGAGGGCGACCACGTCGTCGAGCGAGGGCGCGAGCCGTCCTTCGAGCAGCGCGCGGGCGCGCACCGCGAGCATCAGCGCCTGTCCCGCGCGCGGTCCCGGTCCCCAGGAGAGCTTGTCCGCCACGTCCGGGGCGCCGTCTTCCGGCCGCGCCGCGCGGACGAGGTCGAGAATGGCCGTCACCACGCTCTCTCCCACCGGGAGGCGACGCACCAGCCTTTGAATGCCCATCAATTCGTCGGCCGTCATCGCGGGCTTCGCCCGGGCCTCCGATTCCGCCGTGGTCTCGAGCAGGATGCGCCGCTCCGTCGCGGCATCCGGATAGGCGACGTCGATCTGCAGCAGGAAGCGGTCGAGCTGCGCTTCGGGCAGCGGATAGGTGCCTTCCTGTTCCACCGGGTTCTGCGTCGCGAGCACATGGAAGGGCCGCGGCAATTCGTGGGTCTCGCCCGCGATGGTCACATGGTGTTCCTGCATCGCCTGCAGCAGCGCCGATTGGGTGCGGGGGCTCGCGCGGTTGATCTCGTCGGCCATCAACAGGCGCGTGAAGATCGGCCCCTTGATGAAGCGGAAGGCGCGGCGGCGGTCCTCCGTCTCCTCCAGCACTTCGGAACCCAGAATGTCGGACGGCATCAGGTCGGGCGTGAACTGCACGCGCCGCTGGTCGAGCCCGAGCACGGTGCCCATGGTCTCGACGAGCTTGGTCTTGGCGAGGCCCGGTACGCCGACGAGAAGCCCGTGGCCGCCCGACAGCACGGTGATCAGCGCGTTGCCGACCACGTCGTCCTGCCCGAAAATGACTGCGCCGATGCCCGCCCGCGCCTGCGCGACCCGCTCGACCGCCGCTTCGGCGAGATCCACGATGCTCCGGTCGAACTCGGCGGCGCCCGCCGCACCCGCTTCCGTCACGCTCATCGCTACGCCCTCCTCGCGGGTCCCATGACGGAGACCGCAATCGCGATCATCGGCCTCCCCGACGGGAACGACAAGACTCGGAAGCGGGAAAGGCGAAAGAAAGGCGGATCAATCCGCGCTGGGCAACCGCCGCATCGTGAATTCGATGCGGCCGTCCTCGAGCACCCGCCACCATTCGATTTCGGTCATATAAGCCGCTTTCGGGAAGCGATGGAGCAGTTCCCGGGCCTTTTCGCGCGCTTCGTCGCGCGGCAGCGTGAAGGTGTCGCGCCGCCATTGGTCGCCCGCGGACTCCCGCCCCTGCGTCTTGCGGCGCGCCGATCCGTCGCGGCGTTCCGCAAGTCTGCGGGCGATGTCGCCGGGCCGTGGGGCGGACGATTTCATGGGTCGACCTGATCTTCGAGACGCGGTCGAGATTATCCTTGCCGCTCGGGCGAGTCGAATCGCTCCAAGGCCTTCGCGGCGGCCGTTCGAGCGATCTCGGAGACCGCGACCGGGTCCCGAGGGAAGTCCGCATCGATCCAGGCCTGTTCGGCGTCCGCGATCGCGCGGCCGATCGACGGCCCCGGCGCAAGGCCCAGCGCGATCATCCCGCCGCCCGTGAAGGGCGAGGCCATGGGTGCATCCGCCGCGGCGGCGAGGAGTTCCTCCGGGCATGCCGACAGGTCGAGCCGTGCGGCCGCGACGAGAAGGGCGGTCCGTGCGGCCTCCCGTCCGTGCCGGAAGGCGATCCGTCTCGCGCCGCGCGCGTCGGGCAGACCGGTGCCGAATGCGGCCGTCGCCCGCGCCGCGCCCGCAAGCCGGGTCGTCTCCTCATTGGAGAGCCGCAGGCGCTCCTGCAATTCCCCGAGGTCCGACACGCCGCATGAAGTCAGCGCGAAAAGACGAGTCGCGCCATCGCTCTGCGGCGAAAGCCGAAGAAGTCGATTCAGCGTGCCGGCATCGGCCGGGCGGCCGAGAAGCGGCGCGAGAAGACCCGCCGCATCCATCGCCGCGACCGTTTCGCCCGCCCGTCGCGCGGCGAGGAGCTTCATCAATTCGGCCCGCACGCGTTCGCGGGAGAGGCGTTCCAGCCCGCTCTTTTCCGCGATGCAGGCGGCGAGTCCGTCGGCGTCGAGCGGCCCTTCGGCGTAGTCGGCATGGAAACGGAAGAAGCGCAGGATGCGCAGATAGTCCTCCCGGATCCGCGTCACCGGGTCGCCGATGAAGCGGACGCGTCGGGCTTCGAGATCCGCCCGTCCGCCCACGAAGTCGTGGATCGTCCCGTGGCGGTCGGCATAGAGCGCGTTGATCGTGAAGTCGCGTCGCCGCGCGTCATGCTCGAAGTCCCGGCCGAAGCGCACCGCCGCGCGGCGGCCGTCGGTCTCCACGTCCTCGCGCAGCGTCGTGACCTCGAAGGGACGACCGTCGAGCACGAGCGTCACGGTCCCGTGCTCGATGCCCGTCGGCACGCATTTGATCCCCGCCGTCTTCGCCCGCGCGACCACGATGTCGGGCAGGGCGGTGGTGGCGATGTCGACGTCGGTCGCTCCGCGCGCCATCAGCGCGTTGCGCACGCTGCCGCCGACCAGCATCGCCCGGTCGCCGTCGCGCTCCAGCGCGTCGAAGATGCTGCCGAGCGCCGGGTCGGCGAGGATCGTCTCGGGCAGCCGCGACGGCGTCACTTGAAGTTCCCGGGCACGAAGCGCCCGTTCTCCATATGCGCCGGGACATAGGTTCCCGTGCTGCGCTCCGCCGTCCAGCCCGTGTAGAACAGCGCCGCCGCGACCAGAACGAAGCCGATCAGCGCGAGGATCGCCGTGCGGCCGTCCCAATGCGCGGCTTTGAGCGGCGTCTTCCGGCGGAAGAGCAGCCACAGCGCGAAGGCCGCGAAGGGCAGCAGGAACAGCGTGATCTCTTCGACGAACGGGCGGATCATCGCAGATAGAGTTTCTCGTAAAGGTTCCGGAGGATTCCGGCGGTCACACCCCAGATATAGTGCTCTCCGAAGGGCATCGCGAGATAGTCCCGCGTCGTGCCCTGCCAGATGCGGGAATGCCGGGCGTGGTTGTCCGGATCCATCAGGAAGCCCAAAGGGACCTCGAAGGCGATGTCGACCTCGGACGGGTCGATCGTCAGCGCGAAGCCCGGCTTCACGATCGCGAGCACGGGCAGGATGCGGTAGCCCGTCGAGGAGAGATAAGGGTCGAGATAGCCGAGCGGGCGGACGAAACGTCGTTCGAGCCCGATCTCCTCCTCCGCCTCCCGCAGCGCCGTCGCGATCGCGTCGGGGTCGGACGGCTCGATCTTGCCGCCCGGAAAGGCGATCTGGCCCGAATGGTCCCTGAGCTGCGCGGAACGCCGCGTCAGCAGCACCGTCGCTCCCTCCGGATGCGAGATCACCGGGACGAGGACGGCGGCGCGGCGATGCTTGCTGCCGTCCGCCGGCGCGAGCATGGGCGCGAGCTGATGGTCGCCCCGTTCCGGGAAGCGCTCGGGCGCGAACACGTCCGGCGGGGGTTCGAGCGACAACAGGCCTTCCGCCCGGCGGAGCATGTCGTCGGCGTCGAGCGTCAGGCGGATCGCGGGGAGTTCAGAGGTCTGCAAGATCGGCCGCCTCGACCATGGGAAAGAACGCGCCGCCCGAGGCGATGCCGAACATCATGACCCCGTCCGTCTCCCGCTCTTCCCCGAGCGCCACGAGATCATGGAACACCGCCCGCGTCACCCGCGCCCAAAGATCGCCGCGCACATGGACGTAAGGGCGCAGGCCTCCGGAGGCTTCCTTTTCGAAGCGCATCGGATGGTCCGGCCCGGCCGCCGTCAGGTCGTCGACATTGGTGCGGAATTCGAGAGTCCTTCCGGCGGCTTCCTCCCGCAGGTTCATCTCGACCGCGAGGAAGGGCGCGTCCTCCACCGTGATGCCGACGCGCTCGACCGGGGTCACGAGCACGTAGCGGTCCGGATCCTTGCGCAGGATCGTCGAGAACAGCCGGACGAGCGCCGGCCGGCCGATCGGCGTCCCGCCGTAGAACCACGTCCCGTCCGCCGCGATGCGCATGTCGATGTCGCCGCAGAAGGGCGGGTTCCACAGATGCACGGGCGCCGGTCCGCGCTCGCCCGCCGCCGCCGCCGTCGCGCCGGCGGTCAGCGCGTCGAAGGAGGGGGAGGGCGGGCGCTCGGAGGTCATGCGGAGAGGATAGCGGGTTGCGCAGGAGGATGCGACCGGCGCGCCGGCTCCCCCGCGGGGAGGGCTCGGCGGAGCCGCGTCCGAGCGGCTTTTCGAGAGCCTCCGGGAGCCCTTCGGAAGGTCTTTCGGACCCTTTTCGGAATCATTTTGAGAAACCTTGTAATTCATTGAAAAACAACAGCTATTTAGGCGTCCATAAGCGCTCGAAAACTTGTCCGCGAACGCCGAAAATGCTAGTTTTACCCATCATTTTTCAGACATGAAGGACATCCGTTTTGACCGCTCAGATTCCCGAAATGCTGCTTCACCGCGGCCGCCGTCTCGCCCTCATGGAGGAACCTCTTTACGACTATCTCCGGCGCATCCGCCGGTCCCGCCGGCCCCAATTCGCCGCCGAAAGCACCGCCCATTGGCGCGGCTATATCGGCACCTGGGAAATCCGGGACGGGATGCTGACGCTCGTCGATTTCCTCGGCAATCTCAGACGCGGCGAGGAGGTCGTGCACGCCGATCTCCGCACCGCCTTCCCTTGGGCGACCGACGGCGTCCTGCCCGCGACCTGGGTGACGGGCGAACTCCGCTGCGCCGAAGGTCGTCTCGTCAGTTATCGGCATGCCGGCTTCGCGAGCGGCTATGAACGCGATCGGATCTTCACTTTCGAAGAGGGGCGTCTGGTCTCGGAATTCCTGATCCTCAACCCGCCCGACCCCGTGATCTACCGCATCCTCGAAGACGGGGGCCGCATCTGCATGGACGGCTCCTTCCTCCATGCCTATGAGATCGACGATCCGCTCGCCGGCGAGCCCTTCGAGAAGGTCTATGAGACGGTCTGGGCGAAGCGCCCCGGCGACGCCCTCGACGACGATGACGAGAGCATTTTCGACGTGCCCTTTCCCGACATCGAGGACCCCACCCTCGCCGAACTGATCTGGCGTCGCGGGCGAGTCTGGGAAGCGGCGCAGACGATTCTACGATGAGTTCGTGAGCTCGGGCCGATCAAGGGCATCCTCCCCTGTCATCCCGGGGCGCGCAGCGAACCCGGGATCCGGAAGACGGCGAAGCGCCGCGCCGCCTAAGGATGAAGCGATCCGCGTCCCGACGCCTGGATCCCGGCTCTGCGCTTCGCTCCGGCCGGGATGACACCGTGGGGATGCGACCGAACACCAATCGAGGACCGACCGAGAAAACCTCATGGTGAGGAGGCGCGAAGCGCCGTCTCGAACCACGAGGTTTTCGCGCCTCGATGCCGGTCGCCGGTTCGAGACGCCCGGCTCTGCCGGGCTCCTCACCATGAGGGGATTTGTACCCGATCCGCCCTTACGGCCACCGCACCGTCGGCGGCATGCTCGACAGGATGCTCTCGACATTGCCGCCGGTCTTCAGGCCGAAGATCGTGCCGCGGTCGTAGAGGAGGTTGTACTCGACGTAGCGGCCGCGCCGGATCTGCTGTTCCTCGCGGTCGGCCTCCGTCCAGGGCGTCGACATGTTCTTCCGCACGATCTCCGGATAGACCCCGCGGAACGCTTCGCCCACGTCGCGGGTGAAGGCGAAGTCGGCCTCCCAGTCTCCCGAGTCGTGATAGTCGTAGAAGATGCCGCCGATGCCGCGGGGCTCGTTGCGGTGCTTCAGGTGGAAATACTCGTCGCACCACGCCTTGTACTTATCGTAGGGCGCGATGGCGGAATGCGCGCTGCAGGCGCGCTGCATGGCCGCGTGGAAGGCGACCGAATCGGCGTCCTCCTGCGTGCGCCGGCGGTTCAGCACCGGGGTCAGGTCCGCGCCGCCGCCGAACCATGCCTTGGTGGTGATCACGTAGCGCGTGTTCATGTGCACGGTCGGCACGTTCGGATTGCACGGATGCGCGATCAGCGACACGCCCGTGGCGAAGAAGCGCGGGTCCTCGGCGGAGCCGGGGATCTGACCGCGGAATTCGGGGGCGAATTCGCCGAAGACCGAGGACACGTGCACGCCGACCTTCTCGAACACCCGGCCGCGCATCATCGACATCACGCCGCCGCCGCCGGGCGCGCCGGAATGGTCGGTGCGGCTCCACGCCTTGCGCTCGAATCGGCCCGCTCCCGGCGCCTCGGGGAAGAAGGGCCCCGTCGCGTCGCGCTCGATCTCCTCGAAGCTCGTGCAGATGCGGTCGCGCAGTTCCGCGAACCATGCGGCCGCGCGGGCCTTGCGGTCTTCGAGGGCGGCATCGTGGCTCATGAGGCGTCTCCGTTTGCGGACGGGGGAAACCCGTCCGTCTGTCGCAAGGCCTCCCCCAGAATCAAAGAGGCGGCCACGGCCACGTTAAGCGAGCGCATTCCCTTGCGCATCGGTATGGTCACGCATGCGTCCGCCGCTTGGTGGACATGCTCGGGCGCTCCGGCCGACTCGCGGCCCATCAGGAGCACGTCGCCGCGCCGGAAGGCGTAGGCGGGGTAGGGCACGGAAGCCCGGGTCGTCGCCAGCACGAGCCGCGCGCCCGCCTCCCGTCTCCACGCCTCGAAAGCCGTCCACGAGACGTGCCGGACGATGTCGACGGCGTCCAGATAGTCCATTCCGGCGCGACGAAACGCCCGATCGGAGACCGGAAAGCCCGCGGGCTCGATGATGTGGGCCTCGATCCCGAGGCAGGAACACAACCGGAGGATGGTTCCCGTATTCTGCGGTATGTCGGGCTGGAACAAGGCGATCCGCACGCGCGCACTTCCATGAAAAGGGCGGAAAGGTCCGTGGAACCGAGGGCGTATCCGCAATCCGAACTATGGACAAGGCGGCGGGCGCGTGCGAAAGACCGCGCCGCGCGGCGACTTCGGGTCGCATTGTGTGCCGTAATGAAGGCGCGCATAGCGACGTTCGAGCGGCGCATCCGTTCAAAAACTCCGCCCGGCACAGCGGCGTCCGGGCGCAGGACGCGAGGATCACTGACGTGGCGACAATGGCTCCCGAACCCACACGGCGGGACTTCCTCTTCATCGCGACGGGCGCCGTCGGCGCCGTCGGTCTTGCATCGGCGATCTGGCCCTTCGTGAGCCAGATGGCTCCGGACGCGGCCACGGTCGCGGCGGGCGCTCCCGTGGATTTCGACCTGACCCCGGTCGCCGAAGGACAGATCGTCAAACTGTTCTGGCGCGGCAAACTGATCTTCGTCCGTCATCGTACGGCGCAGGAGATCAAGGACGCCCAGGCGGCCGATCTCGGCTCCATGCGCGATCCGGAGCCCGATCAGAAACGGGTGAAGTCGGGCAAGGATCAGTGGCTCGTCGTCTACGGCAACTGCACGCATCTGGGCTGCGTGCCGCTGGGCAAC
>CAYNUN010000024.1:0-431 GCA_964400345.1 uncultured Methylobacteriaceae bacterium | reverse complement strand
GTTCTGCCCCTGCCACGGCTCGGTGTTCGATACGTCGGGCCGCATCCGTCAGGGTCCCGCGCCGACCAACCTGCCCATCCCGCCCTTCGAATTCGTCTCCGACACCAAGATCCGGATCGGCTGAGGCGCAACAGCCCAGTCTATCGTTCAGGACATCGCGGAAGCACACCATGGCCGGACATTCCACCTACGTTCCCAAGACCGCCGTCGGGCGCTGGTTCGAGAGCCGGCTGCCGATCATGGGTCTCATCCACTCGTCGTTCGTCGTGTTCCCGAACCCGCGGAACCTGAACTATCTGTGGACCTTCGGCGGCATTCTCGCCTTCATGCTGGTCGCCCAGATCGTCACGGGCGTCACGCTGGCGATGCATTACACGCCGCATGCGTCCATGGCGTTCAACTCCGTCGAGCACATCATGCGCGACGTAAAC
>CAYNUN010000023.1:0-12770 GCA_964400345.1 uncultured Methylobacteriaceae bacterium | reverse complement strand
AGCAGGATGACGACGTCGCGGCCGTGCTCGACGAGGCGCTTGGCCTTTTCGATGACCATTTCCGCGACCTGGACGTGACGCTGGGCGGGCTCGTCGAAGGTCGAGGACACGACTTCGCCGCGGACCGAGCGCTGCATGTCCGTGACTTCTTCCGGCCGCTCGTCGATGAGCAGCACGATCAGATAGCATTCCGGATGATTGGTCGTGATCGACTGCGCGATGTTCTGCAGGAGCACGGTCTTGCCGGTGCGGGGCGGCGCCACGATCAGGGCGCGCTGGCCTTTGCCGATGGGCGAGACGATATCGATGATGCGGGGGGAGAAATCCTTGCGCGTCGGATCCTCGATCTCGAGCTTCAGACGGCTGTTCGGATAAAGCGGCGTCAGATTGTCGAAATTGACCTTGTGGCGGGCCTTTTCCGGATCCTCGAAATTGATCGAATTGACCTTCACGAGGGCGAAATAGCGCTCGCCCTCCTTGGGGCTGCGGATCTGGCCTTCGACCGTGTCGCCGGTGCGCAGACCGAATTTCCGGATCTGCGACGGGGACACGTAGATGTCGTCCGGGCCCGCGAGATAGTTCGAATCCGGCGAGCGCAGGAAGCCGAAGCCGTCGGGCAGAACCTCGACGACGCCTTCGCCGATGATCTCGACCTCGTTGGTCGCGAGCTGCTTGAGGATCGCGAACATGAGCTCCTGCTTGCGCAGCGTGCTCGCATTCTCGACCTGATTGGCTTCGGCGAAGGTGAGGAGCTCGGTCGGCGACTTCGCCTTGAGGTCCTGAAGCTTGACTTCCATGGATGGAACCCGAATGGCCGCTCCGACAAGGGAACGGGAGGCTGGGGAAGGTCGAGGGGCGGCGCGGGGGCCGCGTCGGATGCCGATGACCGATGCGCGGGCGGGAGTTCCCGAGGAACTCCGGCGAACCGGAACACGACCCGAAAAGGAGGGAGCGATCTCGGATAGCGCGAATCGCGCCGCCCGACAAGGGGCGCAAGCGACGCCGTCAGAAGGGACGAACGATGACGAAGATCACGATGCCGATCATCAACAGGGTCGGAACCTCGTTGAGGATGCGGTAATAGCGGCCCGGGCGGGTGTTGAGATCAGCCGCGAAGACCTTCACGAGCCGAGCGAGCCAGCCGTGACAGGCCGTCAGGAGAACGACCAGCAACAGCTTGGCGTGGAACCAGCCCTGCGAAAAGGCGTCGGTCAATCCCGCGACCCAGAGACCCGCGATCCAGGAGACGATCATCGCGGGCGTCATGATCGCCTTGAGAAGGCGCCGCTCCATCACCTTGAAGGTCTCGGACTGCACCGAGCCCGGGACCGCGTCGACGTGATAGACGAACAAGCGCGGCAGATAGAGCATCCCCGCCATCCAAGAGATGACGGCGAGGACGTGAAGCGCCTTGATCCACTCGATCATCGGGAGTCCTTACGCGCCGCGGACCCGCTTGACGAGCCGCTCCACATGCTCGGGCGGCGTCTCCGGAACGATGCCGTGGCCGAGATTGAAGATGTGCGGCCCCGCCGAGAAGACGTCGATGATGCGGTCGACGCGGCGATCGAGCGCCTCGCCGCCCGCGACGAGCAGAAGCGGGTCGAGGTGACCCTGCACGGGCCGGATCGTCTGGACGTTGTCGCGGGCCCATTCCTCGTCGACGGACCAGTCGAGCCCGACGGCGTCGGCGCCCGTGTCGCGCGCGGCGATCATATGGCCCGAGCCGGAATTGCGGGCGAAGAAGATGATCTTGGCGTCGGGTCGCACGGCGCGGACGCCGCGGATGATCCGGGACACGGGCTCGATGGAGCGTCGCCGGAAACCGTCGCTCGTCAGCGCGCCCGCGAAGCTCTCGAAGATCTGCACGGCGTCGACGCCCGCTTCGAACTGCCGGAGCAGATAACGGGTGGAGGATTCGACGAGAAGATCGATCAGGCGATCCATGAATTCGGGATCGCGATAGGAGGTCAGCCGGCTGGGAGCGAGTTCGGGAGTGCCCTTCCCCGCGATCATGTAGCTCGCGACCGTCCACGGGGCTCCGCAGAAGCCCAGAAAGGTGGTCGAGGACGGGAGCGCGCTCTTCACGCGGTCGATCGTCTCGAAGACGGGGGCGAGCTTTTCGAGATCGATCTCCTCCTTCAGCCCCGACAGCGAACCGTTCAGCGGTTCCAGACGCGGGCCTTCTCCTTCCGCGAAAGCCACTTTCTGGCCGAGCGCGTCCGGGACGACGAGAATGTCGGAAAACAGGATCGATCCGTCGAAGCCGTAGCGTCTGATCGGCTGCAGCGTGGCCTCGGATGCGAGTTCCGGCCGATAGCAGAAATCGAGAAAGTTCTTCGCCCGCGTCCGCAGTTCCCGATATTCGGGGAGATAGCGTCCCGCCTGGCGCATGATCCAGATCGGCGGCCTTTTCGTGCGACGACCATGGAGCACGTCGAGAAGCGGTTTTTCGGCGACCGCTGCCGGATTTCCCCCACCCACTCTCATCTTCCTTTTCTTTGATAAGGACTCTTATTCGGTTTCTGTATGAGGGGTCCGGAACCGTTCCGCGTTTCCGTCCACAGCTCGCCCACAGGCTCTCCCGCCCTCGTCAGACCTTCGATCGTCGCCGCCCGTGCCCCCGCACCGGCGTCATCGTCCGAATTTCCGAAACCCTAACAGATTCTTAACGCGCCTGTCTGCCCCGATTGACACTTCGATTCGGACACATGGTGGACGGTCGCCCGCCGAAATCATCCTCAGCCTCGTCGCCTGTTGATCGATTTCGGGAGAACCGCCATGGTCGATGCGGGCGGGTCATGCGACCCCCCCGGTCTTCCCCAGCCGTCCACAGGTCCCCACAGGGTCCGACGTTCGGCGCAGCCCGGATCGCCCGCGTGGGTCGCAGCTATTTCCATCTCCATCTCGTCTCCGATTCCACGGGCGAGACGCTCATCGCCGTCAGCCGCGCCGCGGCCTCGCAGTATCAGGGCATTTCCGCGATCGAGCATATCTATCCGCTCGTCAGGACCCAGACCCAGATCGACCGGGTGATCGCGGAACTCGAAGCCGCGCCGGGGATCGTGCTCTACACGCTGGTCGAAAAGGATCTCGCCCAACGGCTCGAAGCCGCCGCGCGGGAATACGGCTGCCCCTGCCTGTCGGTGCTCGACCCGGTTCTTGGTCTGTTCCAGTCCTATCTCGGCACCTCCTCGACCCAACGGCCGGGTGCGCAGCACGTGCTGAACGCGGAATATTTCAAGCGCATCGACGCGCTCAACTACACGATGATGCATGACGACGGGCAGCTGCCGAACGATCTCGAATCGGCGGACGTGATTCTGGTGGGCATCAGCCGCACCTCGAAGACCCCGACGAGCATCTATCTCGCCAATCGCGGCATCAAGACCGCCAATGTCCCGCTCGTGCCCGGCATTCCCTTGCCGCCCGATCTCGAACGCGTGCGGCGGCCGCTCGTCGTCGGCCTCGTCGCCAGTCCGGAACGCATCGTCCAGATCCGGCAGAACAGGCTCCTCTCCCTGAACGCCAGCGACGACACGGCCTATGTCGACAAATCCGCGGTGACGGAAGAGATCACGCAGTCGCGGCGGCTCTTCGCCCGGCACAATTGGCCTTCGATCGACGTGACCCGCCGTTCCATCGAGGAGACGGCCGCCGCGATCATCGATCTCTACAAGACCCATCGGCTGCAGAGCATGGCGCAATGAGTCGGCCGTTCCTCGAACCGCATCGACCGATCGTGCTCGCCTCCGCCAGCGCGACGCGGGCCGACATGCTGCGGCGGATCGGCCTTCCCGTGATCCTCGATCCGGCGCGCATCGACGAAAGGGAGATCGAAGAGCGGCTCGGAGGGGCGTCGCCGCTCGACGTCGCGACGGCGCTGGCCGACGCCAAGGCGCTCGCCGTGGCCGAACGGCACCGCGACGCCGTCGTGATCGGGGCGGATCAGACGCTCGATTGCGAGGGCCGCCTCTTCCACAAGCCCGCGGATCGGGCGGCTGCCGACGCGCATCTGGTGGCGCTGTCGGGACGCACGCATCGCCTGATCTCCGCGGCGGCGATCGTCATCGGAGGCGAGGTGAGGGCCCGCGTCGCGGGCGAGGCCCTGCTGACCATGCGCGCGCTCGACCCGAACACGATCGGGCGCTATCTCGATGCGGCCGGATCGGACGTTCTGTCGAGCGTGGGCTGCTATCGCGTCGAGGATCTCGGCGCGGCGCTGTTCGAACGCATCGAAGGGGACTGGTTCACGATCCTCGGCCTGCCGCTTCTGCCGCTTCTGTCTGAACTCCGCCGCCTCGGACTCGTCGCATGACCGGATCTCGCCGCGCCTGCATCATCGGTCATCCGGTGAAGCATTCCCGATCACCCATGATTCACACGCATTGGCTGCGGGGCTTCGGCCTCGAAGGCTCTTATGAGCGCGAAGACGTAGCGCCCGAGGCGATCGAAGCCTTTCTGCGCGGCCTCGCCGCAAAGGGCTATGTCGGGGGCAACGTCACCATCCCCCACAAGGAGGCGGCGTTCCGCCTGGTCGACCGGCGGACGGCGCGGGCGCAGGCCTTGGGCGCGGTCAACACGGTCTGGCTCGAAGACGGCCTGATCTGGGGCGACAATACCGACGTGACGGGCTTTGTCGCCAATCTGGACGAAGGCGCGTCCGGCTGGGACGCGGGCCTCGACAAGGCCGTGGTGTTGGGCGCGGGCGGCGCGGCGGCCGCCGTCGTGGCGGGAATCAAGGAGCGCGGCGCGAAGCGGATCCTCGTCGCCAATCGGACGCGCGAGAAGGCCGAAGACCTCGTGCGGCGCTTCGGCGCCGTGGTCGAGGCGGTCGACTGGCCCGTTTCGGACGAGACGCTCGCGGGCGCGGGCCTGCTCGTGAACACGACCTCGCTCGGCATGACGGGCAAGGGCGAGCTCGATCTCGACGTCGCGGCCCTGCCGGCGCATGCGGTGGTGACGGATGCGGTCTATGTGCCGCTCGAAACCCGCCTGCTCGCCGCAGCGAGAGCGCGCGGACTGCGCGCCGTCGACGGCCTCGGCATGCTGCTGCATCAGGCCGTGCCCGGTTTCGAGCGCTGGTTCGGCCGACGGCCGACGGTGACGCCGGAGCTGAGGGCGATGGTCGAAGCGGATATCGGGCGCTGACGCATGACCTTCGTGCTCGGCCTCACCGGATCCATCGGCATGGGCAAGAGCGCCACGGCGGCGATGTTCCGCGCGCGGGGCGTGCCCGTCCATGATGCGGACGCGACGGTGCATGAACTTTATCGGGGCGAGGCCGCGCCCCTGATCGAGGCCGCCTTTCCCGGCACCACGCAGGACGGTGCGGTCGACCGGACGCTGCTCTCCGCCCGCGTGCTGGGCGACGACGAGGCGATGCGGCGGCTCGAAGCGCTGGTGCACCCGCTCGTCCGTGCCGCGGAGATCGCCTTTGTGCGGCGCGCGGTGGAGGCGCGCGTGCCGCTCGTCGTGCTCGACGTGCCCCTGCTGATGGAAAGGGACGCCGACCTGCGCTGCGACGCGGTGCTCGTCGTCACCGCGGATCCGGCTGTGCAAAAGGCCCGCGTGCTCGCGCGACCGGGCATGACGGAGGAGCGCTTCGCGGCCATTCTGGCGCGGCAGATTCCCGATTCGGAGAAGCGCCGCCGCGCCCATGTCGTGATCGATACCGGTCGCGGTTTTGAGGCGGCGGAACGCGGCGTCGAGGCGCTGATCCGAAGCTTCGCGGGACGCAGCGGGCGGGCGGCCCGACGCATCACGGACAAGGACGCATGATCCGCGAAATCGTCTTCGACACGGAAACGACGGGACTGAGCCCCAAGGACGGCGACCGCGTGGTCGAGATCGGCTGCGTCGAGCTGATCAACCATGTGCCGAGCGGGCGCACCTTCCATGTCTACATCAATCCGCAGCGCGACATGCCCGCCGAAGCCTTCCGCGTTCATGGGCTGTCGGCCGAATTCCTTGCCGACAAGCCCGTCTTCGCGGCGATCGCGCAGGATTTCGTCGATTTCGTCGGCGACGCGAAGATGGTCGCGCACAACGCCGCCTTCGACGTGGCCTTCCTCAATCACGAATTGACCCGTGCGGGACATGAGCCGCTCGCGGAAGGGCGGATCGTCGACACGCTGACGATCGCCCGGCGCAAACACCCCTTCGGCCCGAACAGCCTCGACGCGCTTTGCCAGCGCTACGGGATCGACAATGCGCGGCGCACGAAGCACGGGGCGCTGCTCGACTCGGAAATCCTGGCGGAAGTCTATCTCGACCTGCTCGGCGGCCGGCAGACCGATCTCGGCCTCGCCGCGGCGAGCGCGGCGGGGGCCGAACGCGCCGTCGTCGCCGCGACGGTCGGCACGGCCCGCCCGCGCCCGGAGCCTCTGCCCTCCCGGCTCACGCCCGCCGACATCGAGGCGCATGCGGCCTTCACGGCGACGCTGAAGGAGCCCGTATGGTCGGATTACGTGAAGAAGGCCGAGGACGCCGCCGCGACGGCGTGAGTCGGCGCGCTTTTCGGCCCTGCGTAAACCTTCTCCCTCAGGGAGAAGGCGGCGCAGCGGATCAGGCCCGCGAGATCTCCTTCGACGCGACCGTCGAGTCCGCGTTGAGCCGGTAGATCAGAGGAACGCCGGTGTCGAGCTCCATGCTCGGGATCGTTTCGGGCGTCAGCCGGTCGAGCACCATGACCAGTGCGCGCAGCGAATTGCCGTGGGCCGCGACCAGGACGCGCTCGCCGCGCAGGACGCGCGGGAGAATCTCGACGCAGAAATAGGGCAGAACGCGGGCCACGGTGTCCTTCAGGCTCTCGCCGCCGGGCGGGGGCACGTCATAGGACCGACGCCAGAGATGGACCTGCTCGTCGCCCCATTTCACGCGGGCCTCGTCCTTGTTGAGACCCGAAAGATCGCCGTAGTCGCGCTCGTTGAGCGCCTGATCGCGGATCGTGTCGAGGCCCGGCCGACCGATCTCTTCGAGAAGGAGTCGGCAGGTGTGCTGCGCGCGGGTGAGCGCGGACGTATAGGCGACGTCGAAGTCGATGCCCGCGGCCTTCAAGCGGCGGCCCGCGGCGCGGGCTTCGGCGACGCCCTGTTCGGTCAGGTCGGGATCCTTCCAACCCGTGAACAGGTTCTTCAGGTTCCAGTCGCTCTGGCCGTGACGCACGAGGACGAGCAGGCGGTCCATCTTCGAAACTCCGGGTTCGGGAAAGGCTCAGACGTCGGCGAGGCCGAGAACGTCCATCATGGAATGAAGGCCCGGCTTGCGGCCGCGGCCCCAAAGGGCGGCGCGGACCGCGCCGCGCGAGAAGAGCGAACGGTCCTCGGCGTGATGGGAGAGCGTGATGCGCTCGCCCGCGCCCGCGAAGATCACGCTGTGATCGCCGACGACGGTGCCGCCGCGCAGCGAGGCGAAGCCGATCGCGCCTTCCTTGCGCGCGCCGGTGATGCCGTCTCGCCCGCGCTCGGACTGCGTTTCAAGATCGATGCCGCGGCCCGCGGCGGCCGCCTCGCCCAGCAGCAGCGCCGTGCCGGAGGGAGCGTCGACCTTCATGCGGTGATGCATTTCGACGATCTCGACGTCGAAGTCCGGCCCCAGCGTCTGCGCGGCGCGCTTCACCAGCGCGGCGAGCAGGTTCACGCCGAGGCTCATATTGCCCGAGCGGATGATGGTGGCATGGCGGGCGGCGGCTTCGAGCTTGTCGAGATGCTCGCGCTCCATGCCCGTCGTGCCGACGACATGGACGATGCGCGCCTGCGCGGCGAGGGCGGCGAATTCGACGGTGGCGGCGGGCGCGGAGAAGTCGAGCACGCCTTCGGCTTCGACGAAGAGCGGCAGCGGATCGTCGGTGACGCGGACGCCGAGCGGGCCGACGCCGGCGAGCAGGCCCGCATCCTCTCCGAGCGCCGACGAACCGGGCCGTTCGATCGCGCCGGAGAGGGTCACGCCCGGCGTCTCATGGACGGTGCGGACCAGCATCCGGCCCATCCGGCCGGCGGCGCCGACGACGACGAGGCGCATGTCGCTCATGTTCGGAACTCCCGATGATCGGCGGCGGGTATAGCGCGGCCGGGGCGGTGAAGAAAGCCGCGCCTTCGGACGCGCGTCGAGCCCTCGCGCAAAGATGCGGGCCGGGATATGACGGAACCGAAACGATCGGTTCCGCGACATGTCCCTGACGCTGCGTCCCTCTCAGGCCCTGAAGCTCTGGCACGACGTGATGTTCGACCAGGTCCGCGACGGCCTGCAGGACCTCACGGTGCGGCAGACGGCGATCCTGCTGACGATCTATATGGACGCGCCGCCGCATACCGTGCGGGGGCTCGCCAAGAAGCTCGGCGTGACCAAGCCCGTGATCACGCGCGCGCTCGACACGATGGGCAAGATGGACCTCGTGACGCGCCGCCGCGACGAGAACGATCGCCGCAATGTGGTGATCGGGAGGACGGTGACGGGCGCGCTGTTCGTCGAACGACTGGGCGACACGGTGATCGCGCGCTGCAGGGAATTGCCTCGATGAAGACCTTCGACCGCCGCATCACGCCCGCCCGCCCGGATCTTGCGGCGGAGCATCTGAGGGGATCCGTGCCGGCGGAGCGATTCGTCGTCGGCCGGCCGATGCGGGTGATCGAGCCCGTGATCGCGATGCGGCCCGAGCCCGCGCCGGGAACGGGGATCGATACGGAACTCCTCTACGGCGAAGAAGTGACGGTCTATGAGGACGGGGAGGAGGGCCTCTCCTGGGTGCAGGCGGAAGCGGACGGTTATGTCGGCTGGGTTCCGACGGACGCGCTCGGCCCCGTCCTGCGCGCGACCCATCGGGTGGGGCTGCGCCGCTGCTTCGTCTTCCCCGGGCCGAGCATCAAGCTGCCGCCCCTGCGGGCGCTGCCCTTCGGCGCACGGGTCGCGGTTTCGGGATCCAAGGGCGATTTCGCGCTGATCGAAGGCGGCGGACATGTTCATGCGCCGGCGTTGAAGCCCGTTGCGGCGCCGGAGGCCGATTTCACGGCGGTGGCGGAGGGCTTTCTCGGCACGGCCTATCTCTGGGGCGGGAAATCCTCGATCGGGCTCGACTGTTCGGCGCTGGTGCAGACGGGGCTCCTCGCCGCGGGCATTCCCTGTCCGCGCGACAGCGACATGCAGGCCGAAGCGCTCGGGACCGACATTCCCGTCGAAGGACCGTTCCGCCGGGGCGATCTCGTCTTCTGGAAAGGGCATGTCGGGATCATGCGCGATCCCGAGACGCTGCTGCACGCCAACGCCTTCCATATGGCGACGGCGTCCGAACCGCTGGCGGCGGCCCGATCCCGCATTCTCGCGGGAGGCGGAGGGCCGATCGTCAGGGCCAAGCGGCTCCCGCGCCCCGTCCCTCTCGATCAATAGCCGCGGCGGGGATCGACGACGTTTTCGAGCGCGCCGCCCGCCTCGAGCCGCCGGATCTGGCGGACGACGAGGCGACCGATCGCGTCCGGATCCGACATCGCGGCATTGTGCGGCGTGACGGTGACGCCCGGATGCGTCCAGAGGCGCGACTCCGCGGGCAGCGGCTCCGTCTCGAACACGTCGAGGACGGCATGGCGCAGCACGCCCCGGTCGAGACGGTCCAGAATGTCCGCCTCGATCTGCAGGCCGCCCCGGCCCGCATTGATCAGGGCGGGGCCGCCGAGCGCGCCGTTTCGGGCGAGGCCGTCGAGAAGCCGGCCGTTCACGATGCCGCGCGTCTCGGGCGTGAGCGGCAGGAGCACGACGAGCACGTCCGTCCGCGCGAGAAAGGCGGGAAGCTCCGCCTCGCCCGCAAAGCCCCGCACGCCGTCGACGGTCGCCCCCGAACGGCTCCAGCCCGCCACGTCGAAGCCCATTACGCGGAGCTTGGTCGCCGCGTCCTTGCCCAGCACCCCCATGCCCATGATGCCGACGCGCAGATCGGCCGCGGCGCGTTGGTCCTTGTCGTCGAGCCAGAGCCTTTTCGTCTGCTGTTCGGCATAGCGCTTCTGCTGCCGGAGCAGCATCAGGCAGTGCATGACGACATATTCGCTCATGCGGTCGGTGAGGTCGGAATCGACGACGCGCGCGATCGGCACGTCGGGGAGTCTCGGATCCGAAAGAAGATGATCGACGCCCGCGCCCAGCGAGAATACCGCTTCGAGATGGGGCAGACCCGCCAGCGCGCCGGGCGGATGCTTCCAGGCCACGGCGAAATCGACCGCGCGACGATCGAAAGGCTCGTCGAGAACGACGATCCTGCGGTCGGGGAGGAGGCGGCGGAAGCGGTCGGCCCAAGGCTCGACCTGCCATCCGGTGATCGCGACGAGAAGGGTCATGCGGTCCTTGCCGGGCCGGCCATGCGGTCGATCAGGATCGGTCCCGCGGCCGGCGGGGAAGGCCCGATCCGATAGGCGGCCCGGAGCGCCGCCGCGGCGGCGTCCGCATCGGCGTCCGTCCTTGCATGGACGACGCCGATCGGAGCGTCGGCTCCCGTCTCCTGCCCGAGGCCGGCGAGGTCGGTCAAGCCGACGGCGGGATCGACGGGATCCTGCGGCCGCGTGCGACCGCCGCCGAGGGCGACGACGATCATGCCGACCGCCCGCGTGTCGATGCGCTCGACGAAGCCGCGCTCGGCATGGACCGGACGGATCACGGGGGCGGCGGCGAGATGCGCGGACGGCCGTTCCAGGAGATCCGCGGGGCCGCCGAGGCCCGCGACCATGCGGGCGAAACGTTCGGCGGCCGCGCCCGAGGCGAAGGCGCGCTCGATCATCCGCGCGCCCTCCTCGACGTCGCGGGCGATGCCGCCGAGCGCGAGCATTTCGGCGCCGAGCGCGACGGTCACGGCATGAAGGCGCGGATCGCGGCGGCGGCCCGTCAGAACATCCAGAGCGAGCGCGACTTCGACCGCATTGCCCGCCGCCGAGGCGAGCGGTTCGTCCATGTCGGTGATGAGCGCCGTCGTGGGCAGACCCGCCTCCGCCGCCACGCCCGCGATGCTCGCTGCGAGCGCGCGCGCGCCTTCGAGCGTCGACATGAAGGCCCCGCTGCCGGATTTCACGTCCATCACGAGGCCGTCGAGACCGGCGGCGAGTTTCTTCGACAGGATGGAAGCGGTGATGAGGGGGATCGACTCGACCGTCGCGGTGACGTCGCGGATCGCATAAAGGCGCTTGTCGGCCGGGGCGAGATCCGCCGTCTGGCCGATGATCGCGCAGCCCGCTGCGGCGACGACACGGCGGAACAGGGCGGTGTCGGGCTGCGAGGCATAGCCGGGAATGGAGTCGAGCTTGTCGAGCGTGCCGCCGGTATGGCCCAGACCGCGCCCCGAGATCATCGGCACGAAACCGCCGCAGGCCGCGACGGCGGGTGCGAGCATCAGGCTGACCGTGTCGCCGACGCCGCCCGTGGAATGCTTGTCGAGCACCGGACCCGGAAGATCCCAGGCGAGGCGCTCGCCCGATCGTGTCATCGCCTCGGTGAGCGCGGCGCATTCGGGAAAGCTCATGCCGCGGAAGAAGACGGCCATGGCGAAGGCCGCCGCCTGCCCCTCCGTCACGCGCCCGTCCGTCAGCCCCGCCACGAAGGCGGCGACGGCGGCGGAGTCGAGCGTCCCCCCGTCCCGTTTCGTGCGGATGACGTCCTGCGGGATCACGCGCGGCCCTCGGGGTGCGGCTCGACCGTCATGGACCGGCGGACCCGGATCCGTGCGGGATCAGACGGCATCTCCCAGCCCCCGGAAGAAGCAGGTGATGAGGCGACGGAAGGAGAGCGCGCGGTCGCCGGCGAGCCGCATCATCGCTTCCTGCGTCGGATGGGCGTCGTCGATTCCGGCGGCGTAGTTCGTCACCACCGCGATCGCTCCGGTCTCCATGCCGAGACGGCGGGCGAGGACGGTTTCGGGGGCCACCGACATGCCTATGAGATCCGCCCCGAGCAGCTTGGCCGCCCGCATTTCGGCCGGGGTTTCGGAACTCGGACCGGGAAGGAACATGTAGGTCGCTTCCGCGACCCGGACGCTCGCATCGCTCGCCGCCTTTCTGAGCCGGGCGCGGAGTTTCGGAGCATAGGCCGCCGCCATGTTCACGAACCGGCCGTCCTCGCGGTCGCCGACGAGAGGATCGAGGCCCGTGAGATTGATGTGATCGCGGAGGATGCACAATTGGCCCGGCGGGATGTCCCTGTTCACCGACCCCGCCGACGTCGTCTGAAGAAGGGTCTCGACCCCGAGCGCGGCCATCAGTTCGAAGGCCCCG
Source organism: uncultured Methylobacteriaceae bacterium (assembly GCA_964400345.1). GTDB lineage: Bacteria > Pseudomonadota > Alphaproteobacteria > Rhizobiales > Beijerinckiaceae > JAIXZO01. Next base: position 528 of record CAYNUN010000023.1, on the reverse strand, counting down.
CGCATGGCCGCCGGATCGCCCGTTTCGAAATAGGGGCTGCGACCCGTCAGCATGAGCGCCGGAAAGCCCTCGATGGTTCCCCCGATGAGATCATTGAAGGCCGGAGGTCGATTGCTGCGCGAAAAGCCGGGAATGTCCGCGTGCGGAACGGCGACGCCGTCGCGCAGAAGCTCCTTGATCGACGAAAGCCCCGCGTCGAGCACGAGCCCGTAGCGATAGCGGGCGCTCAGGCCCCGATTTCGAATGAATTGAGCATTCGCAACGGTCTTGTTCATCTTTCGACCTCGTTCGAGGCGGCCGCCCGCGGGCGGATTGAAAAGGACGACGGCAGCAATGACTTCGCCGTCGATCGATGATGATCGCTCAAATCGATTCCGAAACAGTAAACGGGAGCGTCGTCGGCGACGAATTCGACGATTCTTTGGCGACAGGCGCCGCAGGGCATGCAGGGGTCGGGTCCGGAGCCCGCGACGGCGATCGCCGCCATCCGGCGATCGCCCGCCGCGACCAAGGCCGCGATCGCGCCCG
>CAYNUN010000022.1:11107-12970 GCA_964400345.1 uncultured Methylobacteriaceae bacterium | reverse complement strand
TCGACGGCTCCGCCCGAACCGCCGTAGCGCACGGCGTTCTCGACGAGATTTTCCACCACCCGGAGCAGTTCGTCGCGATCGCCGGCGCAGATCAAGGGTTCGGCATCCCGTGCGAGCCGGATCGCGACGCCGCGCTTCTCCGCGGGTCGCGAGGAGGAATCGGCGATCTGCGCCGCGACCGCCCCCAGATCCACCCGGTCGGTCGGGCGGCGATGCGCATTCATCTCCGCCCGCGACAGCGAGAGAAGATCGTCGACGAGGCGCTTCATCCGTTCCGCCTGCGTGAGCATGATGCTCAGAAAGCGCTGATGCGCGGCGGGATCGTCCTTCGCGGGGCCTTGCAGCGTTTCGATGAAGCCGAGCAGCGAGGCGAGCGGCGTACGCAGCTCATGGCTGGCATTGGCGACGAAATCGACCCGCATGGCTTCGAGCTTCATCGCCGCGGTGCGGTCGCGCAGCGTCACGATCGCCGCCGGACCCGAGCGTTCGGCGGGGCGCGGCGTGCCCAGCGCGCAGGCGCGCAGCGCGAAGGTCCGCTCGACGGGGCCGCGCGCGACGAATTCGATGTCGACGGCGGCCTCGCCGCGCAGCGCGCGCTCCACCGCCTCGACCGCTTCCGGCATGCGCAGCGCGAAGGCGATCGGGCTTCCCGGCCGCAGCGACGGAAAGGCCGCCCGGGACGGCCCGTTGGCGAAGATCACGGATGCGCGGCGGTCGACCAGGATCACCGGATCGGGGAGCGCTTCGAGCGCTTCCACGAGCAGGTCGTCGCCGTTGGCGGGCATTCCGTTCATGAGCCGCGTCCCGTCTCGTCCTCCTCCGCCGCCTCGCTGCGCTCGCGATAACGCGCCATGCGGCCGGAGATCTCGTAAGCCCCCAGCAGGGCGAGAGCGAGCACGAAGGGCAGGAGATAATAGCAGACGCGGAACAGGAGCAGCGCGCCGATCATGCTTTCGCGCGGCACCTGCGTGAAGGCGAGCAGCATCGTCGCCTCGAACACGCCGAGCCCGCCCGGCGAATGGCTGATGATGCCGAGAATGCAGGCGAAGGCGTAGACCGCCGCGAAGCTCGCGAAGGGGATGCCGTGCCCGTCGGGCAGCAGGAAATAGAGCACGCCCGCGGCGGCGAAGACGTCGAGCGTGCCGAGCGCGAGCTGCCCGACGCTGACGGAAAGGGTGGGGAGCTGGATCAGCCAACGCTGGATCTTCACCGCCCGGCGCTTCATCGAGACCCAGACCAGATAGAGCGCGATCGCGACGAGCACGGCCGCGCCGATCAGGCGGTTCACGCTCGCGGGCAGGGCGTTGATGCGGCCGAGCTCTTCCGGCCGCACGATCAGGCCCGACCCCATCACCAGGCCCATGCCGAGCCAGAAGGTGACGCCGGCGATCAATGTGAGGCTCGCCACCTTCGCGGCGGAGAGCCCGCGCGGGGCGTAGATCCAATAGCGCACGGTCCCGCCCGTCACGAGCGGGAAGCCCAAAGTGAAGGACACGGAATAGCTCGTGAAGGATGCGAGCGCCGTGGTGCGATAGGGGATGTCGGCCCTGAGCTGACGCAAGGCGAGCGCGTCGTAGCCCGTCAGCAGCAGATAGCTCGCCACCGTGCAGAGCAGCGCGAAGAGGAACTGCCCGGTCGAAACCGCGCGGAGCGCGGCCTTGACGTCCGCGACGCTCACCTCGCGGATCAGCGCCCAGAGCACGGCCACCGACAGGCCGAACAGGGCCAGTCCGGCGATCGTCGCCCATTTCGACCCGCGCGCTCCCGCCTTCGAGGGCATGAATCGGCGAAGACGCGTGCGGGCGCTCTGGGGGGCGACGCTCATGAAGGCTCCGTTGCTCGACCTCAGCCGTTGCGCGCGGC
>CAYNUN010000022.1:0-11097 GCA_964400345.1 uncultured Methylobacteriaceae bacterium | reverse complement strand
GGCCGCGCCAAGGCCGCATCGAGCCAAGCGCGCACGCGCGGCGCGGCGGCGAACGCTTCCGGCGCGGGCACGGCGTAGGAGTAGACCGCGGCGACATTGAGGTCGGCGACGGTGAAGCGCTCGCCCATCAGGAAATTCCTGTCGGCGAGATGCTTTTCGAGAATCGCGGTCGGTTTGCGCATGGCTTCGATCCCCGCGAGGACGGCGGCCTCGTCGCGCTCGGCCTCCGGGCGCAGGACGCGGTTGTAGAGGATCTGAAGCGCGTGGCTCTCGACTTCGGTCACGGCCCAGAGGCTCCACATCGTCGCGAGGCCGTCCTCCGCGAGGTCCTTCGGCGCAAGCGGGCCGCCGTGTTTCTTCGCCATATAGAGCGTGATGGCGAGCGATTCCCACAACACGAGCCCGTCGTCCTCGATGGCCGGGATATGGCCGTTCGGGTTCACCGCGAGAAAGGCGGGGTCGTGCTGCTCGCCCTTGCGCTGGTCCACCGAGACGAGTTCGAACGGGATGCCCGCCTCATGCGCGAGCCAGAGGGGCCGGAAGGCGCGGGAGCGAGGGACGCCGTAGATCTTGAGGGTCATGGGATGCTCAGGATTGGAAGAGGGATTTGTAGGCGTCGCGCAGGACGTTCTTCTGCACCTTGCCCATGGTGTTGCGCGGCAGTTCGTCGACGATGAAGACGCGCTTGGGCTGCTTGAATTTGGCGAGCTTGCCCGACAGTTCCGTGACGATCCGCGCCTCGTCCACCGTCGCGCCCTTTTCCCGGACGAGCACGGCGACGACGCCCTCGCCGAAATCGGGATGCGGCACGCCGACGACGGCGCTTTCGACCACGCCGGGGACCGCGTCGATCTCCGTCTCGATCTCCTTCGGATAGACGTTGAAGCCGCCCGTGATGATGAGATCCTTGCCGCGCCCGACGATGTGGACATAGCCGCGCTCGTCGACCTTGCCGAGATCGCCGGTGATGAAGAAGCCGTCGGCGCGGAACTCCGAGGCGGTCTTCTCGGGCATGCGCCAATAGCCCTTGAAGACGTTCGGACCCTTGACCTCGATCATGCCGATCTCGCCCTGCGGCAGGATCGCGCCCGTCTCCGGCTCGGCGATGCGCAGCGCGACTCCCGGCAGCGGGAAGCCGACGGTGCCGGGCACCCGGTCCCCGTCATAGGGGTTCGAGGTGTTCATATTCGTCTCGGTCATGCCGTAGCGTTCGAGGATGGCGTGGCCGGTCTTCGCGCTCCAGTCGCGATGCGTGTCGGCGAGCAGCGGCGCGGAACCCGAGACGAACAGCCGCATATGCGCCGTCGCTTCGCGGGTCAGGCCGGGATGCTGCAGAAGGCGGGTGTAGAAGGTCGGCACGCCCATCATGGTCGTGGCGCGCGGCATCAGCCGCATGACCTGATCCGCATCGAATTTCGGCAGGAAGATCATCGAGGCGCCGGACAGAAGCACGACGTTGATCGCCACGAACAGGCCGTGCGTGTGATAGATCGGCAGGGCGTGCAGCAGCACGTCATCGGACGTGAAGCGCCAATGCGCGACGAGCGCGAGCGCGTTCGATGCGAGATTGTCGTGGCTCAGCATCGCGCCTTTCGACCGCCCCGTCGTGCCGGAGGTGTAGAGGATCGCGGCGATGTCGTCGGGTCCGCGCAAGGCCGAGGGCGTGCCGCCGATCGCGAGATCCGCGAGGTCGGCGAGCGAGCCTTCGCCCTGCGGGTCGAGCGTTTCGATTCGAGCGCCGACCGCCGACGCGGCCTCGCGCAGCCCCTCCCTGCGCCCCGGATCGCAGACGAGAAGCTTGGGTTCGGCGTCGCCGACGAAATAGGCGATCTCTGCGGGCGTATAGGCGGTGTTGAGCGGAACGAAGATGACGCCCGCCCGAATCGCGCCGAGCTTGAGGGCGACCGCCTCGACCGATTTTTCGATCTGGATGCAGACGCGGTCGCCCGGCCCGAGGCCCATGCCGGCGAGCACCGCGGCATAGCGGGCGGCGCGGTCCAAGACCTCGCCATAGGTCCGACGCGCGCCGTCGGCGGTCTCGAGAAGCGTGCGGTCGAGCCCCGGGACGCGGTCGACGATCAGATCGAACAGATGGTTTGCCATGGACCGTTCCGTCGTTGCGCTTCGCGGCGGGCTTGCCCGCCCCCGGCGGTGGCCGGGGGGAGACAGCACTCCGGACGCCGTGGGCTTGTCAACCGAACATCGACCTTGACGCTCGGGGAAAATGGATGAATTTAGGAAACGTCAATCCTGCGCAGCCTGTCTGCGGAGCGGGCTCTTCCCCCTTGTTCATATCATTCTTCCATCCTGAGCACGGGAGCCGGATCGACATGGCCGCAGTTCGAAAGACCTGCCTGCGAGAGCGTCCGCTTTGGCGTTGATGCGGACGAAGAGCGTACTGCCCGGCTTCGGCATCTCCGCGGGCGTGACGTTGGCCTTGCTGAGCCTCGTCGTGCTCCTGCCGCTGGCCGCGCTGGTGCTGCGCGCGGCCGGGCTCGGCCTCGGAGGAATCGTGAGCCTCGCGCTCGAACCGCGGATCTTCGCCGCGCTGCGGACGAGCTTCGGCCTGTCGCTGGCCGCCGCGGCGGTGAACGGCGTGTTCGGCGTGATCACGGCTTGGGTGCTGGTGCGATACTCCTTCCCCGGCCGACGGCTTCTCGACGCGGCGGTCGATCTCCCCTTCGCGCTTCCGACCGCGGTCGCGGGCATCGCGCTCGCCGCGCTCTATGCGCCGAACGGATGGATCGGCTCCCTGCTCGCGCCCTACGGGATCAAGATCGCCTACACGCCGCTCGGCATCTTCATCGCGCTCGTCTTCGTGGGTCTCCCCTTCGTGGTCCGAACCGTCCAGCCCGTGCTGGCGGAAGCGGAACGCGAGATCGAGGAGGCCGCGGCGACGCTGGGCGCGGGGCGGATCCGCACGATCGTCCGCGTGCTGCTTCCGCCGCTCGTCCCCGCGATCCTGACGGGGTTCGCGATGTCCTTCGCGCGCGGGGTGGGAGAATACGGCTCCGTGATCTTCATCGCGGGCAATATTCCGTTCGTCTCGGAGATCGCGCCGCTGCTGATCGTGGTGAAGCTCGAGGAATACGATTATGCGGGCGCGACCGCGATCGCCGTGACCATGCTCGCGGTCTCCTTCCTGATCCTGCTGGCGATCAACACGCTGGGGTCATGGGCGCGCCGGAGATACGGCCATGCCCGCTGAACCGCCGCGCGCCGCCGCGCCGCCCGCCGATTCCGCGCGCCTCGTGCAGGGCGCCGCACGGGCGGGTGCTCGTCCGCCGTCCGCGACGGAGGATCCCTCGTTCCTGAAGGCGATCCTCATCCTCCTCGCCGTGCTGTTTCTCGGCTTGTTCCTCGTGTTTCCGCTGGTCGTCGTCTTCGTCGAGGCGTTCCGGAAGGGCGCGGAGGGCTATCTCGCCGCTTTGCGCGACGAGGATGCGCTCGCCGCGATCCGCCTGACTCTGACGGTGGCGATGATCTCCGTGCCCGTGAACGTCGTCTTCGGCATCGCCGCCGCCTGGTGCGTCGCGAAATACGAGTTCCGCGGCAAGAGCCTGCTGGTGAGCCTGATCGATCTGCCCTTTTCGGTGTCTCCGGTCGTGGCGGGGCTCGTCTATGTGCTGCTGTTCGGTGCGCAGGGCCTGCTCGGCCCCACGATGCGGTCCTGGGGCGTGGAGATCATCTTCGCGGTTCCGGGGATCGTGCTCGCCACGCTCTTCGTCACGCTGCCCTTCGTCGCGCGCGAACTGATCCCGTTGATGGAGGAGCAGGGGACGACGGACGAGGAGGCGGCGCTGTCGCTCGGCGCTGGCGGGTTCAAGACCTTTCTTCTGGTCACCCTGCCCAACGTCAAATGGGGCCTGCTCTACGGCGTGCTGCTGTGCAATGCGCGGGCGATGGGCGAATTCGGCGCGGTTTCCGTCGTGTCCGGCCATATCCGCGGGCTGACCAACACCATGCCGCTGCAGGTGGAGGTCCTCTACAACGAATATGACGCGGTCGGCGCGTTCACGATCGCCTCGCTGCTCGCCTTCCTCGCCCTCGTCACCCTCGCGCTCAAGACCTTTCTCGAATGGCGGTTCGCCGACGAGATCGCCGGCGCGCATCGCCGCTGAGGTTCCCGATGGACATCCGTATCCGCAACATCGTGAAGGGCTTCGGCCGGACGGCGGCGCTGGAGGGCGTGTCGCTCGACGTCGCTTCGGGGGAGCTCGTCGCCCTGCTCGGTCCCTCGGGTTCGGGCAAGACGACGCTGCTGCGCATCATCGCCGGGCTCGACGTGCCGGATGCGGGGCAGGTCTTCTTCGGCGACGAGGACGCGTCCGGAACGCCCGTGCAGCACCGCAAGGTCGGCTTCGTCTTCCAGCATTATGCGCTGTTCCGGCACATGACCGTGCTGGAGAATATCGGCTTCGGGCTCAAGGTGCGGGACGGCGCGCACCGCCCCTCCGACGCCGAGATCCGCCGGCGCTGCCTCGAACTGCTCGATCTCGTGCAGCTGACGGGGCTGGAGCGACGCTATCCGGCGCAATTGTCGGGCGGCCAGCGCCAGCGCGTCGCGCTCGCCCGCGCGCTCGCCGTGGAGCCGCGCGTGCTGCTGCTCGACGAGCCCTTCGGCGCGCTCGACGCGAAGGTGCGCAAGGATCTGCGCAAATGGTTGCGCGAGATCCATGAGCGCACCGGGCACACGACCGTCTTCGTGACGCATGATCAGGACGAGGCCATGGAATTGGCGGACCGCGTCGCCGTGCTCAACGAGGGCAGGATCGAGCAGGTCGGCACGCCGGACGCGATCTACGACACGCCCGAAACGCCCTTCGTCTTCAGCTTCATCGGGGAGAGCCACGCCGTCCCCGTCGAGGTGCGGGACGGCAAGGTCTGGCTGTCCGGGCGGCCGGTCCTGATGGCCGCGGGCGGCGTCGCGGAGGGGCCTGCGGCGCTCCATCTGCGCCCGCAGGACGTCGAATTCGCCGCGCATGCGGCCGACGCCTTGCCCGCGCGCATCGTCTCGGTGCGCCGCAGCGGCCCGACCCGGCGCGCGGAGATCAGGCTCTCGGAGGGCGATGCGGTGTTCGAGATCGATACGACCGCCGCGATCACCGTCCAGCCCGGCGAAGAGCGGCCGGTGCGGATCCTGCGCGGGCGGGTCTTCCCGGCGGCCTGAGCGCCGTCAGAGCGAGACGGCGATATAGCCGAGAAGCCCGGCGATGACCCACAGCGCCGCATGGGTCCAGCGGCGCGCATGCGCCTCCGCCCGGCCGATCGCGGCGGCGCTTCGCGGATCGAGGAGGAAGCCGTCCCGGGTGGCGGTTTCGAGCCGATCGGCGACCGTATTGGCGCGCGACACGAGTTCCGGCAGCGTGCCGAAGATGCCCGCGAGCGACAGCGCTCCGCGCCCCGCCTCTTCGATGCGGCCGACGGGTCCGAGATTGCGCTCGATCCATTCGCGGACCACGGGTTCGGCGGTCGACCACATGTCGAGTTGCGGATCGAGCGAGCGGCCGACGCCCTCCACCACCACCATGGTCTTCTGCAGCATGACGAGTTCGGTGCGCGTGCGCATGTCGAACAGCCCCGTCACCTCGAAGAGGAGGGTGAGGAGCTTCGCCATGGAGATCTCGTCGGCGCGGCGTTTGTGGATCGGCTCGCCGATGGCGCGGATCGCCTGCGCGAATTCGTCGACGGCATGGATGCGCGGCACGTAGCCCGCCTCGAAATGCACTTCGGCGACGCGGCGATAGTCGCGGGTGATGAAGCCCAGCAGGATTTCGGCGAGGAAGCGGCGCTCCTTCGGCCCGAGGCGTCCCATGATCCCGAAATCGACCGCGCAGAGCTTCGCGTCCCGATCGACGAAGAGGTTTCCGGGATGCATGTCGGCATGGAAGAAGCCGTCGCGCAGCGCATGGCGCAGGAAGGATTGGATGACCGCGCGGCCGAGCGCGACGCGGTCGTGTCCCGCCGCGTCGATGGCGGCGAGATCGTTGAGCGGGATGCCGTCGATCCATTCGAGGGTGAGGACTTCGCGGCCCGTCCGGTCCCAATCGACGGTCGGCACGCGGAAATCGGGATCGCCTTCGGTGTTCTGCGCCATTTCGGAAAGGGCCGCGGCCTCGAGCCGGAGATCCATTTCCATGGTGACGGAGCGGGCGAGCGTCTCGACCACCTCCACGAAGCGCAGCCGGCGCGCTTCCGGCGACAGTCTTTCGAGCGTGGCGGCGGCGAAGGCCATGGAGTCGAGATCGCGCTTGAACCGGGCGCGGACGCCCGGGCGCAGCACCTTGACCGCGACGATGCGCCCGTCGGGCGTGGTCGCGCGGTGCACCTGCGCGATCGAGGCGGCGGCGACGGGCTCGCCGAGTTCGGCGAAGACGTCGGAGACGGGCTTCTGGAACGCCTCCTCGATCGAGGCGACGGCGGCCGCCATGGGGAAGGCGGGGAGCCGGTCCTGCAGCTTTTCGAGATCCCGTGCGACGCGGACGCCGACCACGTCCGGCCGGGTCGCGAGGAACTGGCCGAATTTGACGTAGCTCGGGCCGAGCCGCGTCATGGCCGAGGCGAGGCCGACGCCGCCCTCTGCCGCGCCCCGTTTCTCGATGAGGCGGACGAAGCGCAGCAGCGTCGCCGCAAGCGGGGGCAGATCCGCCGGATTGGCGATGGCGAAGGCGCCTTCGCGGGCGAGCACGAAGCCCACGCGGGCGAGGCGGAAGAGGGACGAAACGGACCAGGTCACGATGCTGCTCGCCGCCCCGCTCAGAGCTTCCAGCCCGAATGGAGACGGACGATGCCGCCCGTCATCGGACGATGCGTCACGCGGCGGAAGCCCGCATCCTCGATCATCCCGGCGAAGGCCGCGGGCGTCGGGAATTTGCGGATCGACTCCACGAGATAGCGATAGGGCTCGGCGTCGCCCGCCACCGCGCGGCCCATCAGCGGGACGACGTTGAAGGAATAGGCGTCGTAGACCTTGTCGAAGACCGGCACGTCCGGCTGCGAGAATTCCAGAACGAGAATGCGTCCGCCGCGCTTCAGCACGCGGAAGGCCTCGTCGAGCGCCGACTGGATGCGCGGCACGTTCCGGATGCCGAAGGCGATGGTGTAGGCGTCGAAGGTCGCGTCCGGGAGCGGCAGGCTCTCGGCGTTGCCCTGCACGAATTCGATGCGGTCGCGGAAGCGCTCGGGCGTGCGGTCGCGCCCGACCGCGAGCATGTCGCCGTTGATGTCGAGCACCGTGGCCTCGGCGCGGGCGCCCCCGGCGTCGAGCCCGCCGAAGGCGATGTCGCCCGTGCCGCCCGCGACGTCGAGGAGGCGGAAGGGGCGGTCCTTGGGCGGGCGCAGCGTCGAGACGAGCGCGTTCTTCCAGACGCGGTGGAGGCCCGCCGACATGAAATCGTTCATGACGTCGTAGCGCTTCGCCACCTTGTGGAAGACGTCGTCGACGAGATCCTGCTTCTCGTCGAGCCGCACGGTCGAGAAGCCGAAATGGGTCTCGTCCGTGGGGATGTCCTCGCGCCGCCTGTCGCTCGCCGAGTCTCGCCTCGCCATGTCTCGCCTTTCGTGCCGATGCGGGCGGACCATAGCGCTTCACGCCGCGAACCGCTATGTCCGCGCAAAGCTGCAGGACGAAGTGCCGCCATGCCCGAACTGCCCGAGGTCGAAACGGTGAGACGCGGTCTCGAACCCGCCATGGCGGGGGCGACGCTGCTGCGCGTGGAACAGCGCCGGAAGGATCTGCGCTTTCCCTTCCCCGAACGCTTCGTCGAACGGCTGACGGGGCGCACCGTCACGGCGCTCGGCCGCCGCGCGAAATATCTCCTCGCCGATCTCGATTCCGGCGAAGTGCTGGTCATGCATCTCGGCATGACGGGGCGCTTCACCGTCGAGACGCCGGAGGGCGACGCCGCCTCGCCGGGAGAGTTCCATCACGCCGCGGGCGGGAACGGCACGCATGACCATGTCGTCTTCCACCTCTCGGGCGGACACAGGATCACCTACAACGACGCCCGGCGCTTCGGCTTCATGACGCTCGTCGAGCGGGCGACGCTCGAGGAGCATGCGCTGTTCCGCCATGTCGGGATCGAGCCGCTCGGCAACGCGCTCGACGGCGCGACGCTGGCGCGGCTCTTCGCGGGCCGCTCCGCGCCGCTGAAGGCGGCGCTGCTCGATCAGCGGCTCGTGGCGGGGCTCGGCAACATCTATGTCTGCGAGGCGCTGCATCGCGCGGGCCTGTCCCCGAACCGCGCGGCGGGCACGCTCGCCAAGAAGGACGGCGGACCGACGGCACGGGCGGAGAAGCTCGCCGTCGTCATCCGCGAAGTGCTGGAGGAGGCGGTGGCCGCCGGCGGCTCGACGCTGCGCGATTACGTGCATACGGACGGGACGCTCGGCTATTTCCAGCACGCCTTCCGCGCCTATGGCCGCGAGGCGGAACCCTGCACCAGCCCGGGGTGTCGCGGGATCATCCGCCGGATCGTGCAGTCGGGACGATCGACGTTCTATTGCGGGGAGTGTCAGCGGTAGGGGCCCGCCGTCAGGTCGGTTCTCTCGGGGCTCCACCCGAAACCCTCATGGTGAGGAGGCCCGAAGGGCCGTCTCGAACCACGAGGTTTTCGCGCCTCGATCTCGACCGCATGGTTCGAGACGCGCGGCCGAGCCGCGCTCCTCACCATGAGGAGAAGTTTCGTGCATCCACCCCGCCCGCCTTCGCGCGTTGCTCCGCGGCTCCGCCTCCGATAGCTCTTGAGGCGGGAAGGCGAGGGAGGAGACGCGCCATGGCTTACGAGACCATCATCGTCGAAACGCGGGACAAGGTCGGGCTGGTCACGCTCCACCGGCCGCAGGCGCTCAACGCGCTCAACGCGCGGCTGATCGGCGAGCTGAACGCGGCGCTCGACGGTTTCGAAGCGGATCCCGCGATCGGCTGCATCGTCATCACGGGGTCGGACAAGGCCTTCGCGGCGGGCGCGGACATCAAGGAGATGAGCGGGCTCTCCTATCCCTCCACCTATCTCGACGACTTCATCACCTCCTGGGACCGGATCGGGAACCGGCGCAAGCCGATCATCGCGGCGGTGGCGGGCTTCGCGCTCGGCGGCGGCTGCGAACTCGCCATGATGTGCGACTTCATCCTCGCCGCGGACACCGCGAAATTCGGCCAGCCCGAGATCAAGCTCGGCGTGATGCCGGGCGCGGGCGGCACGCAGCGGCTCACCCGTTTCGTCGGCAAGGCCAAGGCCATGGAGATGTGCCTCACGGGCCGCATGATGGACGCGGCGGAAGCGGAGCGGGCGGGGCTCGTCTCGCGCGTGATCCCGGCGGCGGAGCTGCTCGACGAGGCGTTGAAGGTCGCGGCGACCGTCGCGGGCATGTCGCTCCCCATCGCCATGATGACCAAGGAAAGCGTGAACCGCTCCTATGAGACGACCCTCGCCGAGGGCATCCGCTTCGAGCGCCGCGTGTTCCACGCGATGTTCGCGACCGCCGACCAGAAGGAGGGCATGGCCGCCTTCGTCGAGAAGCGGAAGCCGGACTTCAAGAACCGCTGATGGAATTCGGGATCGAGATCATCGCGCTGCTCGCGCTCGTCGCCTTCGTGGCGGGCTGCGTGGATGCGGTGGCGGGCGGGGGCGGGCTCATCACCGTGCCCGCGATGCTGCTCGTCGGCTTCGATCCGGCGACGGCGGTGGCCACCAACAAGCTGCAGGGCACCTTCGGCAGCGGATCGGCCACCTTCGCCTTCGCCCGGGCCGGGCGGATCGACTGGCGCGCATCCCTGCCCCTCGCCGTCACGGCCGTGATCGCATCCGTCGCGGGGGCCTATATGGTGCAGGAACTTCCGAACGACGTGCTGCTCACGGTCGTGCCCTTCCTGCTCGTCGCGGCGGCGCTCTATTTCGGCCTGTCGCCGAAAATGTCGGACGCTTCGGCCAAGCGGCGGATTTCCCCGCTCGTCTTCGCGCTCTGTTTCGTGCCCCTCGTCGGCTTCTATGACGGGTTCTTCGGCCCGGGCGCGGGCTCCTTCTATATGGCGGGCAGCGTGGCGCTGCTGGGGCTCGGGGTGGTCGCTGCGACGGCGCAGACCAAGCTCCTGAACTTCGCGAGCAATGCCGCGGCCCTTCTCTTCTTCGCGGGCGGCGGGCTCGTGGTCTGGCCCGTCGGCCTTGCGATGGGGCTTTTCGCCTGGCTCGGCGCGCAGGTCGGCTCGCGGCTCGCGATGCGCCACGGCGCACGGCTCATCCAGCCCGCGCTCGTCGTGATGTGCTGCCTCGTCGCCCTGCGTCTGCTCTCCGATCCGCGTCACCCGATCCGGCTGCAGATCGAAGCACTCTTTTGAGCCTTCCGCATTGACGCTGTCCCGCCCCCCGGCTATAAGCCCGGCCTCATGAACGGTCGCTTCCGTGACGGAGCACCGGCGACACCCCTTTACGACACGGCAGGCGGCGGGCTTGAAGGCCCGTTCCGGCGTGACGAGGACAAAGATGGCGAACACGACCTCCGCCAAGAAGGCGACCCGCAAGATCGAACGGCGCACCGCCGTCAACCGCGCGCGCCGCTCGCGCATGCGCACCTTCGTCAAGAAGGTGGAAGCCGCGCTCCTCGCCGGAGACGCCGCTGCGGCGGCCGAGGCGCTCAAGGCGGCCGCGCCGGAAATGATGCGCGCCGCTCAGAAGGGCGTCGTGCACAAGAACACGGCTTCGCGGAAGGTCTCGCGCCTGACCCGCGCGGTGAAGGCCCTGAGCGCCTGACGCGCTCACACCTTCAGGTTGCAATCTTCAAAAAGTCCGGCGGTGCGAACCGCCGGACTTTTGCGTTTCGGCGGCGCGGGCAACGATGAAAAAAAAGCGCTCCGGAGTCGTTTTTCAGGCTTGACATCCGGGTCCGCCGAAGCCGCCCCCGCGGGGTATCCGGCGAGCCTCGGGCGAGCAAAATTATATCATTAAAAACAATGGCTTGACGGGTAAGCGACGGGTTGATGACGGATGGGTGCCGAGGCGCCTCGAAAGGGGCTCCGCGGCGACGATTTTTTTCGACTTTTTTGTGTCCCGGCTAAGGTCAAGAAATCGTTAACTTCACCAAAGCGTTGCACGCGTGAGT
>CAYNUN010000021.1:0-13032 GCA_964400345.1 uncultured Methylobacteriaceae bacterium | reverse complement strand
TCACCCCCGCGGCGGCAACGCCGCGAGCGCGGCCTTGACGGCCTTGAAGTCGCGCCAGGCGAGCTTCTTCTGGCCCGGCTGGCGCAGGAGATAGGCGGGATGGAGCGTCGCCACCGCGCGGATCGTCCGCTTCCCGGTCGCGTAATCGGTCCATCGACCGCGCGCCTTCAGGATGCCGTCCTTGATGCCGAGCAGGGTCTGGGCGGAAGGGCCGCCGAGGCAGACGAGGATGTCGGGATCGGCCAATTCGATCTGACGGCGGATGAAGGGTTCGCAGGCGGCCTGTTCCTGCGGCGTCGGCGTGCGGTTTCCCGGCGGTCGCCACGGGATGACGTTGGCGATGTAGACCGAGGAGCGATCGAGGCCGATCGCGTTCAGCATGCGATCGAGAAGCTGCCCGGAACGGCCGACGAAAGGCTCTCCCGCCCTGTCCTCCTCCGCGCCGGGAGCCTCGCCCACCAGCATGACGCGCGCCGAAGGATTCCCGGCGGCGAAGACGAGGTTCTTCGCCGTGTTCCTGAGCGCGCAGCCTTCGAAACGCGCCAGCATTTCGCGGAGTTCGTCGAGCGTCGCGGCGGAGCGGGCGGCATTGCCGGCCGCAAGAGCGATCTCGTCCGCGGCTTCGGCGGCCCCGGCGAAGGGCACTGCGGGTGCGGACTCGACGCGCGGATCCGGCCGCGGCCGCTCACGACCGCTCGCGGCGGCCGCGGGCTCGCGGCCGGCGGGCGCGGTCGCCGCGGCGGCAGCGGAGGCGGCGGCTTCCGCCAAACGATCGCGCGGTCGCTCGTCGAGCGCCGCATCGACGCCCGCCTCGACGTACCAGCGCAGGATGTCCGCAGCTTCCGTGGAGAAGGTCATAGGCCGATCGTATCGGCCTGCGCGACGCCGCGCCACGGTTTCCGCATGTCTGCATGGTTGCGACCGGGCGCGGGACGGTCCATAGACCGAAAACGGGCAGATTTCCGGGGGTTTTGGAAATGGAATCGGCGGAAGCGCTTTCTCAACCGCGCGAAGGGATGGACTACGACGTCGTGATCGTGGGCGCCGGACCCGCGGGCCTCGCAGCGGCCATCCGCGTCAAGCAGCTCGACCCGGACCTTTCCGTCGTCGTCGTGGAGAAGGGCTCCGAAGTCGGCGCGCATATCCTGTCGGGCGCGGTGGTCGACCCGATCGGCATCGACCGGCTGCTGCCGGGCTGGCGCGAAGAGACGGATCACCCCTTCAAGACCCCCGTCACCGACGACCGCTTCTACATGCTCGGGCCGATGGGCGTGATCCGCCTGCCGAACCTCTTCATGCCGAAGCTGATGTCGAACCACGGCAATTACATCGTCTCGCTCGGCAATGTCGCCCGCTGGCTCGCGGGCAAGGCGGAGGCGCTCGGCGTCGAGATCTATCCCGGCTTCGCGGCGGCGGAAGTGCTCTTCGACGAGAACGGCGCGGTTGCGGGCGTCGCCACGGGCGACATGGGCATCGCCAAGAACGGCGAGGTGAAGGACGGCTTCACCCGCGGCATGGAACTGCGCGGCAGATACACCTTCTTCGCCGAGGGCGCGCGCGGGCATCTTTCCAAGCAGCTCATCGCGAAATACGGCCTCGCCGAGGGCCGCGACGTCCAGAAATACGGCATCGGCCTCAAGGAACTCTGGCAGGTCGCGCCCGACAGGCATCGCCCGGGTCTCGTGCAGCACTCCTTCGGCTGGCCGCTCGACGACCGGACGGGCGGCGGCAGCTTCCTCTATCATCTCGAAGACGGCCTCGTGGCGGTCGGCTTCGTGGTGCATCTCAACTACACCAACCCGACGCTGTCTCCCTTCGACGAATTCCAGCGCTTCAAGACGCATCCGCTCGTGGCGGAGACCCTGGAGGGCGGCAAGCGCATCTCCTACGGCGCGCGGGCGATCACGGAAGGCGGCTGGCAGTCGGTGCCGAAGCTCGTGTTCCCGGGCGGCGCGCTCGTCGGCTGCGCGGCGGGCTTCGTCAACGTGCCGCGCATCAAGGGTTCGCACAACGCGGTGCTGACCGGGATGATGGCGGCGGAGCACGCGGTCGAGGCGATCAAGTCGGGCCGCGCGAATGACGAACTCTCCGCCTATGAGGAGGCATGGCGCGCATCCGACGTCGGCAAGGATCTGCGGCGGGTCCGCAACGTGAAGCCGCTCTGGTCGAAATTCGGCACGCTGATCGGCATCGCGCTCGGCGGCATCGACATGTGGATCAACCAGATCTTCGGGACGTCGCCGTTCAACCTCGCGCACGGCAAGGCCGATCACGAGACGCTGAAGCCGCTCTCCGAGGTCAAGCCGATCGACTATCCGAAACCCGACGGCGTCCTCAGCTTCGACAAGCTGTCCTCGGTGTTCCTCTCCGCGACCAACCACGAAGAGGACCAGCCCGCGCATCTGAAGCTCGAGGATCCGTCGATCCCGATCGCGAAGAACCTGCCCGTCTACGGCGAGCCCGCGCGGCTCTACTGCCCGGCGGGCGTCTATGAAGTGGTTTACGCGGATTCCGAGGCCAAGACCGACCCGCGTTTCGTGATCAATGCGCAGAATTGCGTGCATTGCAAAACCTGCGACATCAAGGATCCGGCCCAGAACATCACCTGGGTGACGCCGGAAGGCGGCGGCGGACCGAATTACCCGAATATGTGAACGGATGCGGCATGGCGGAGCTTGCTCCGCCCGCCGCGAACGGTCATGTTCGCATCGTTTTCCCGCAGGTGAACCCGCACCGAGAAGGCGGGGTTCCGGCCGAAAGAGACGTCCGCCCGATGACCTCAACGCCACGCCGTCGGTTCGCCGTCGCGCTTCTCGCCCTGATGCTTCCGGGCTTCGCCTCGGCGAACGTCACCGCGCCCGCAACGGAGCGGACGCCGCCCGTGGCGGATTCGCTCTCGGGCAATTATCTCGCGGCGATCATCGCGGGTTCCGACCGCGACACGGCTGCGGCGGCCCGTTATTTCCGCGAAGCGATGCGTTGGGACCGGCAGAGCGAGGAACTCGTCGAACGCGCCTTCATCACGCTTCTGGCGGACGGAGCGATGCAGGACGCCACCCGGCTCGCCGAACGCGTGCTGCGTCGCGACCCGGGCAACACGCTGGCCCAACTCGTGCTCGGCGTTCGTTCGATCAAGGCGAAGCGTTTCGGCGAAGCCCGGAACAATTTCGTGACGGGCGGCCGCGGCCGCGCGGCCGACGTCACCGCCACGCTGCTGAACGCCTGGACGCTGGCGGGATCGGGCGAGACGCGCCGGGCGATCGAGACCGTCGATCGGCTGAAGGGCGAGGAGAGCTTCACCCCTTTCCGCGATCTCCATGCAGGGTTGATCGCCGAACTCGGCAAGCAGCCGCAGGAGGCCGCGCGGCGCATGAAGTCCGCCTACGAGGCCGACAAGCGCATGTTGCGGACGGTCGATCTCTACGGACGCTTCCTCTCGCGCAACGGCGATACGGCGGGCGCGATCGCGGTCTATGAGGCATTCGAGAAGCTTCTGCCGCGCAATCCGATCGTGAGCCGTGCCCTTGCGCGGCTGCGTGCGGGCGAGACCCTGGAGCCGGCCGTCACCGATGTGCAGCGCGGCGCGGCGGAGGTGCTGTACACGCTCGGCGCGGTGGGAAGCCGCGAGGGCGACGAGATCGCCTCCATGATCTATCTGCGCCTCGCGCTGTGGCTCGATCCCGAGCATGAGCTCGCACTGGTGACGCTGGCCGACACCTATGATCGGCTGAAGCAGTGGAGCACGGCCAACGAGGTCTATGGCCGCGTCCCGGTCTCTTCGCCGATGCACCGCACCGCGCAGGTGCAGATCGGGGTCAATCTCGAACAGATGGGCCAAGGCGAGGAAGCGGTGGCGCATCTCGTCCGCCTCGCGCAGGAACGCCCCGAGGATACCGAGGCGCTGCTCTCGCTGGGCAATGTCTACCGCTCGCGGAAGGCCTTCAAGGAGGCGGGCGAGGCCTATGACCGGGCGATCGCGAGCGTCGCCAAGCCCGATGCCGGCCATTGGACGCTCTTCTATTTCCGCGGCATCGCGCACGAGCGGACCAAGCAATGGCCGAAAGCCGAGGCGGATTTCCGTAAAGCGCTGGAATTGCAGCCCGATCAGCCCCTGGTTTTGAATTATCTCGGCTATTCCTGGGTCGACCAGGCGGTCAATCTCGAAGAGGCGTTCCGCATGCTGCGCCGCGCGGTGGAACAGCGCCCGCGCGACGGCTACATCGTCGACAGCCTCGGCTGGGCCTATTATCGGCTCGGCCGTTACGAAGAAGCGGTCCGCATCCTCGAACGCGCGGTCGAGCTGAAGCCCGCGGATCCGGTCATCAACGACCATCTGGGGGATGCCTATTGGAAGGTCGGGCGGCGGCTCGAGGCGGGGTTCCAGTGGAACCACGCCCGCGATCTGAACCCGGAGCCGGAGGATCTCGTGAAGATCCTCGAAAAGATCGCCAACGGCCTGCCGGACGCCGCTCCCGCGGTCGCGCCCGCGAAGGCGGACGGCGGCGGCTGATCCCGTGATCGGCTTCTTCCTCGCTTCCCGCGCGCCGGCCAAGGTCAATCTGGCGCTGCATGTGCTCGGGCGACGCGACGACGGCCTGCACGAGTTGGAAAGCCTCGTGGCCTTCGCCGGCACGAGCGACGAGCTCCGGTTCGTTCCGCAAGCGCCGCTCGGGATCACCGTCAGCGGGCCGACGGCGGAGGACAGCGGGAAACCGGAGAACAATCTGGTGCTGAAGGCGGCGACGGCGCTGCTGATGCGCCGCCCGGCGCTCGACGTCGGCCGTTTCGATCTGGTGAAGCGGCTCCCGGCGGCGGCGGGCATCGGCGGCGGCTCGTCGGACGCCGCGGCGGCGCTTCGGTTGATCGCGCGTTTCAACGGCCTGCGCTACGACCATCCCGACGTGATCGCGGCGGCGGCGGAGACGGGAGCGGACGTGCCCGTCTGCCTCTCGCCGCGCGCACGGGTGATGGCGGGAACAGGCGAAAGGCTCGGCCCTGCACTGCGTCTGCCGAAACTCTTCGCGGTTCTCGTCAATCCGCGCGTTCCCGCGCCGACGGGTGCGGTGTTCCAAGCGCTGGGCATGACGCAAGGCGAGCGGCGGGCGGGAGCGGCTTTGCCCTCCTTTGCGGAGACCGGCGGCTTCGAAGACGTCGTCGACCTGCTGCGGACCGCGCGCAACGATCTGGAATCGGCCGCCGTCCTCGTCGCCCCGATCATCGCGGAGGCGCTCGAACGCGTCGGCCGGACGGCGGAATGCCGGTTGGCGCGCATGTCGGGCTCCGGTGCGACGGTGTTCGGACTCTACCCGGACTGCAAAGCGGCGGCGCGCGCGGCGGCCGCGCTCGCGCAGGCGAGGCCCGACTGGTGGATCAAGCCCACCGTGCTGCGCTGAGGCGCGGGCTCATCAGAACAATTCGCCCTGCGGGGAAGGCGGCGGGACGGGCTTCGGAGGCGGTGCCCGACGTTCCGGCTTGGGCACGCTCGGGTCGACGGGTTCGATCACGAGAAGATCTTCGGGCGCGGGCCGGATCAGCTGCACGGCCTCCTTCGCGTCGGAGAAGGGATCGAGCCACAGCTCCCACTGCGCCTCGGGCACGATTACGGGCATGCGGTCATGGATCGCCGAGACGAGGCCGTTCGCCGAAGTGGTGACGATCGCCGCGGTGTCGATCTCGCTTCCGTCCTTCGAGAGATGCGTCTCCCACAGCCCCGCCATGGCGAGGGGGAGCCCGTCGGCGCGGCGGATCCGATAGGGCGTCTTGCGCCCGTCCTCGCGCCGCCATTCGTAGAAGCAGTCTGCGGGAACGAGGCAGCGGCGATGGCGGATCGAGGCGCGGAACGCGGCCTTCTCCGTCACGGTCTCGCCGCGCGCATTGATGAGCAGCGGAAACGCGTTCGGATCCTTCACCCAAGCGGGCAGAAAGCCCCAGCGCACGAGCTTGAAGCGTCGCCCGCCGTGCTCCTTGACGACGACGGCGATCGGCTCGGTGGGCGCGATATTGGTCCGCGGCGGAAAGTTCGGCTGCTCCTCATAGCCGAAGAGCGTCCGCACGAGATCCGGAGAGGCGGTCAGGGCGAAACGTCCGCACATGCGCGTGATGTGGCAGGGCGGGACGGGATGCGCAAGCGGCGGAAAACCTCCTTGCCCGAGAAAACCTCATGGTGAGGAGGCCCGCAGGGCCGTCTCGAACCACGAGGTTTTCGCGCCTCCATGGTTGCCGCCCTCGTCCCCGGATCAAGTCCGGGGCAGGCTCTTCGAGACGCGGGCTTCGCCCGCTCCTCGGGATGAGGGCCGTTTTCCGTCGGTCCGGCCCGCCCCGATCAGTTGATCGAGCAGTCCTTGGCGTAGGAGTCGGCATGGGCGGTGAACACCTTTTCGACCGGCTCCGTCTGGAACTTGCCGTCGGCGCGCTTGACCACCTTCACGACGTAGAAGTCCTGAATGGGGAAGCCGTTGGTGTTCATCTTGAACGAGCCGCGGACGGACTCGAACTGCGCGGTGCGGAAACCCTTCTGCATCGCGGCCTTGTCCTTGAACTTGCCGCCCGCGGACTTGATCGCCGCGTCGATCAGGAGCGCGGCGTCATAGCCCTGCTGGGCGTAGAGCGCCGGGACGTAGCCGTATTCCTTCTCGAAGGCTTCGACGAAGGCGCGGCTCGCGGGCAGCGTCGAGCCCGGGGCCCATTGCGCGCCGCCGAGCAGGCCGACCGCCGCGTCCTGCGTGGCGGGAAGCGTCGTCTCGTCGATGGTGAAGGCGGACAGGAAGGGGATGCGGCCCGACAGGCCCGCCTGCGTATACTGCTTGACGAGGTTCACGCCCATGCCGCCCGGCATGAAGGAGAAGACCGCATCCGGACGGGCCGCGGCGATCTTGGCGAGTTCGGCCGAGAAATCGAGCTGGCCGAGCTGCGTGTAGATCTCGTCGGCGATCTCGCCCTTGAAGTGGCGCTTGAAGCCCGCCGCCGCGTCCTTGCCCGCCTGATAGTTCGGGACCATGACGACGACGCGCTTGAACCCCTTGTCCTGAGCGTATTTGCCCATGGTCTCGTGGTTCTGGTCGTTCTGCCAGGACGAGGCGTAGAAGAAGGGCGAGCAGGCGCGGCCGGCGAGCGGCGAGGGACCGGCGTTGGAGCTGACGAGGAAGGTCCGGCTGTCGAAGACGGGCTTGGCGATCGCCATCATCACGTTCGAGAAGGTGACGCCCGTGACGATGTCGACCTTGTCGCGCTCGATCAGGCCCTGAACCTTCTGCACGGCCACGTCGGGCTTCAGCTCGTCGTCGACGATCACGACTTCGGTGTCGACGCCGCCGAGCTTGCCGCCCTTCTGCTTGAGGGCGAGGTTGAAGCCGTCGCGCTGGTGCTGGCCGAGCACGGCCGAGGGGCCGGACAGCGTCACCATCATGCCGATCTTGAGTTTCTCCTGCGCGGCGGCCGTGCCGACCGTGAGCGCGAGGCCCGCCGCTGCGGCGAGCGTGACGGTGAACGTCTTCATCTACCCTACCCCTCTCGTTTCCGCCTGCGGCGGATGTCGTTTTCGGCGCCCTTGCGGCTCCGTTCGATCGATTTGTACGGGGCGGACCCCCGCTCGTGAAGGCCGAAAAATCGTCACACGCTCCGCGCCAGTTCGACGACGCGCCGCGTCATCGCGGAAGCGGGATCCGAAAGCGGCGCGGGCGCGGTGAAATGGTTCGCGCCGGGAAGCGCTTCGAGCCGCGTCGTCGCGCCGGCGGCCGCCCAGGCTTCGACGATCGCGCGGCTCTGGCGGGCGTATTCGGCGGTCTCGTCGCCGCCGTAGACGGCGTCGAGCACGACGCCCTGCGGCGGGGCTAAGCGGACGGGGGACAGGCGTTCCGCCGCGGCGGCGTCCATCCGGAGATCGGCATTGACCGAAACCCGGGTGAGGGGCGCGAGATCGAACAGGCCCGAGACGGAATAGCCCGCCGTGGTCATGTCGCGGGGACGGGAGGGGTCGATGCGCGTCCAGTCCGTCCCGACGAGGCAGGCCGTCAGATGCCCGCCCGCCGAATGGCCCGCGACCGCGAAGCGCCGCCCGAAGCGTTTCCACAAAGCGAGGGCTGCGGCGCGCAGATCGTCGACGATCTCGTCCATGGAGACGGCGGGGCAGAGCCGATAGCTCGGCAGGGCCACCGTGACGCCGTGGGCGTTCGCGCCCTTCGCCAGATGCGAGAAGCTCGCCCGGTCGAGCGAGCGCCAATAACCGCCGTGGATGAACATCAGAAGCGGCGCGTCGATGCCGCGCGCGCCGGGGCCGAACAGATCGAATTTCTGCCGTTCCTGCGGGCCGTAGGCGATGTCGAGCGCGGCCTCGCCGCGCGCGGCGGCCTCGGCGCGATAGGCTTCGGCGTCGCGCGCCCAGCCCGCGATGATCGCCGGATGTTCGGGGACGTTGCCGCGATTGTCGTATTGGCGTTCGAGTTCGGCGTCGGTCGGGGCGGTCATGATGGGCTGCGTCCAAGGCGGGAGCGGATCGTCGGGCGGTGCGGGGCGGAATTCAAGGGCCGGGTCACGCCGCCTCGACCGGAAAAGCGGAGGCGGCGAGGAGCGCTTCGACGGCCGGCCGGGAGGGCGTGCCCTTCCTGCCGCCGAAGACGGTGCATTTGATCGCCGCCGCGACGTTCGCGAAGCGGATGCAATCCTCGAGGCTCCGGCCTTCGGCGAGCATCAGCGCGAAGGCGCCGTGGAAGACGTCGCCCGCCGCCAGCGTGTCGACCGCCGTGATGCGGGGCGGCCTGATCCGCCGCATCGCGCGGGCCTGCCTGTCGAACCAGATGCATCCTTCGGGGCCGAGCGTGATCGAGACGAAGCCGTCATGCCGGGCGGCGAGGCGTTCGAGCGCCGCGAGGGGGCGCTCTTCGCCCGAAAAGACGAGGGCGGCGGGTTCGGAGAAGATCGCATGCGTCGAGAGCGGGAACAGCGCGGCATGCGCTTCCGCCGGTCCCGTATCGGCGTCGAGCACGGCGGGGACGCCGCAGCGGCGGGCGGCGCGCAGCACTTCGGCCGCATCGTCGGGACGCCGTACGTCGACCAGCACCGCGCCGCAGGTCTCGATCTCGGCGAGGGGCGGGGGCGTCGCGTCGCGGCCCAGCGCGGGATCGAAGAAGGGCACGACGAGGCGCTCGCCGTTCCGGTCGACGAGGACGGTCGACAGAGGCGAACGCGCGCCCGCCACGCGGCGGACATGGCGGCAGTCGATCCCCGCCGCGACGAGATCCGCGACGATGCGCGCGCCGACCTCGTCGTCGCCGACGCGCGAATGCAGGAGCGCCTCTCCGCCCAGCGCGGCCACGGCCGCCGCGGCGCTCGCCGCCATGCCGTGGGCGGACTGAACCACGTCGGACGGCAGCACCTTGCCCGGTCCGGAGGGGATCTCCTCCAGCCGGAAGATGGTGTCGAGCGTGGCCGAACCTGAACAGAGGATGCGCATTCCGAGAGCGGTTCCGAAGCGGGGACGCGGCACTGTCCTGCGCGGCGGCTCGTGTGGCAACCCGCGTGCGGTCTCGGAGCGGAGGCGCGGGCGCGGATGGAACCGCGGCGGGGTTGCTTCGTTCCGACTGCATGACGGAGCGGAACAGGTTCCTGCTGTTTCTGGTCGTGGGCGGAACGGCCGCGGTCGTGAACTGGTCGACCCGCATCCTTTTCTCGCTGTGGTTCGCGCTCGGGCCGTCGATCGTTCTCGCCCATCTCGCGGGCATGGCGGTCGCCTATGCGGCGGGGCGGCGTCTGGTGTTCCGGAGCGGGGACCGGCGCGTGGCGGCGGAATTCGCGCGCTTCGGCCTCGTGAACGTGGTCTCGCTGGCGCAGACTTGGGTGGTGACGCTGGCGCTGGCGGCGCTGGGCGGCTACCTGCCGCTCGAAAGGGAGATCGTCGAAGCGGCGGCGCACGGCGCGGCGATCGCGTCGACCGCCTTGACCAGCTACGCGATGCATCGGCGCTTCACCTTCGCGCTTCCCGCGGGCGGGAGCGGGCCATGAGCGCGTCCGCCGCGACCGAAAGCGTGACGGAATCGGTGACTTCTTGGAGTCGGGCGGAGCGCGTGGTCGCTGAGGTGCGGCATCCCGTCTTCGCATCGGAACTCGTCGACCGGCCGGGATTGGGCCCGACGCGGCGGCTGCCGGTGGGGCTGCGCCGCTCATACGGCACGACGGTGCTGCCCGAGGACGAGACCGTCCTCGATCTCACCGGGCTCGACCGGTTGATCGCATTCGACCCTGCGACGCGTGTGCTGCGGGCGGGGGCGGGGCTGTCGCTCGACCGGCTCATGCGCTGGAGCGTGCCGCGCGGCCTGTTCCCGGCGACCGTGCCGGGAACGCGTTTCGTGACGCTCGGCGGCGCGGTGGCGAACGACGTGCACGGCAAGAACCATGCATCGGCGGGCTCCTTCGGCCGCGCGGTGACGGGCTTCACGCTGCTGCGATCCGACCGCGGCGTCGTCCGCGTCGACCGGGAGAGCGAGCCGGACCTGTTCGCCGCGACCGTGGGCGGGCTGGGGTTGACGGGGGTGATCCTCGACGTGTCCTTGCGCCTCGTGCCGATCCCCTCGTCCGATCTGATGGTCGAGACGGCGCCTTTCGACGATTACGCGGGTTTTCTGGCCTTGTCGGAGGAGAGTATCGGGCGGTTCGAGCATGTCGTGGCCTGGGTCGACTGCACGGCGCGGGGCGCACGGCTCGGACGCGGGCTCTTCGAACGGGCCGATTGGGCGGAGACGGGCGGGTTCGCGCCGCATGATGCGGGCCGCGGCGTTCCGGTGCCCTTCGACGCCCCGTCCATGGCGATGAGCCGGACCGCCGTTTCGGCCTTCAACAGGCTGCATCACGCGCGGGGACGACGGAAGGCGGGGCGGGCGAGAAGGCCCTATGAGGCCTTCTTCCATCCGCTCGACGGGCTGAGGGACTGGAACCGGCTCTACGGGCGGAAAGGCTTCCGCCAATATCAATGCGTGGTTCCGAACGAGGCGGCGGAGGCGGTCGCCGCGATGCTCGACGTGGTGTCGCGCTCCGATCAGGGCTCCTTCCTCGCCGTGCTGAAGCGCTTCGGGCCGATTCCGAGCGAGGGGATGCTGTCCTTCCCGATGCCCGGCGTGACGCTGGCGCTCGACTTCAGGAACGACGGGGCGTCGACGCTCGCGCTGCTCGACCGGCTCGACGCGATCCTGCGCGAGGCGCGCGGGCGGCTTTATCCCGCCAAGGACGGGCGGATGTCGCCCGCGATGTTTCGGGCGGGCTATCCGGCTCTCGACGATTTCATGCGCCGCGTCGATCCGCTCTGCGGCTCGCGGTTCTGGCGGCGGATGACGGCATGAGCGACGCCGCGACCGCCCCTCCCCGCTCCGTCCTCGTGCTCGGGGGACTGTCCGCGGTCGCGCGGGCGGCGGCGGAACTCCATGCGGCGGAAGGCGCGCGGCTGGTGCTGGCGGGACGCGGACGGGACAGGCTCGAAGAGGTCGCGGCCGATCTGCGGCTGCGGGGGGCGACCTCGGTGGAGACGGTCGATCTCGATCTCGCGGGTTGCGACCCGGAGCGCGAGGCGCCGCGGCTCGTCGCGGCCTGCGGGGGAACGCCGGACGTGGTGCTGCTCGCCTATGGCGTGCTCGGCGATCAGGCGCGGGCGGAAACCGATCTCGGCCATGCGCTCGCGCTGATCGACGTGAATTTCCGCTCGGCGGCGGCGTGGTGCCTCGTCTTCGCGAGGCTTCTCGAAGCGCGGGGCGCGGGGACGCTCGCGGTGATCGGCTCGGTCGCCGGGGATCGGGGGCGGCGCTCGAACTATATCTATGGTGCGGCCAAGGGCGGGCTGGGGCTTCTCGTCCAGGGCATCGCGCATCGGCTGGCGGGAACGGGGGCGCGGGCCGTGCTGATCAAGCCGGGGCTCGTCGATACGCCGATGACGCGGGGCTTCCCCAAAGGCGGGCCGTTCTGGGCCTCGCCGGAAAGGGTGGCGGCGGTGATCCATGCCGCGACGCGGCCGGGCGCGGGGCGGGCCGTGGTCTATGCGCCGGGCTTCTGGCGCTGGATCATGCTCGCGATCCGCAATCTGCCCGATGCGGTGATGCATCGGACGAAATTGTGAGCGGCCGCGGTCAGGCCCGCTTGGGAAGCGCCTTCCGCACGGCGGACGAGGCGGCGACGACGCCCGCATCGGCATAGGCTTCGTGGTTCTTCTCGATGCGTTCGAGATCGTAGAGATAGTTGACCATGAGCCCGCGGCTCTGGCGCAGGCCCTTGGGCGAGAGGTCGCCGAAGAGGTTCAGGCGTTCGAGACGCGCGCCGTTGCCCAGATGGAACCGCGCCACGGGGTCGACGGGCTTGCCGTCGCCGTTGCGGCCTTCGAGGAAATACTGCGCCGCGGCGCGGGCCAGCACGGGGGAGAGCGCACGACGTGAGAGGTCGTTGGCCTCCCAGCCGGGCTCGTCGAGAAGCTCCAGCGCGCGGCGGTCCGCCTCCGGCAGGGCCTCGGCATGGTCGGGCCGACGCCGCGCCTCCAGCCAGCCCGCGAAGAGCGGGACGGGCGAGAGCGTGACGAAGGTTTCGAGATCGGGCAGTTCCTTCTTCAGCTCCTCGGCGACCTGCTTGATGAGGAAATGGCCGAAGGAGATGCCCTTGAGCCCCGTCTGGCAGTTCGAGATCGAATAGAAGACCGCGGTGCGCGCTTCGCGCGCGGCGAGCGGCGGGCGCTCGGCGGCGAGCAGGGGGCCGATCGCGTCCGGCATGTCGATGGTGAGCGCGACTTCGACGAAGATCAGAGGATCGTCGACCAGCGCGGGGTGGAAGAAGGCGAAGCAGCGCCGATCCGGCGGCTGCAGGCGGCGGCGCAGATCGTCCCAGTCGCTGATCTCGTGCACCGCCTCATAGGCGATGATCTTTTCGAGGATATGGGCGGGCGTGGTCCAGTCGATGCGCTTCACGACGAGGAAGCCGCGGTTGAACCAGGACGAGAAGAGATGGACGAGATCGTGGTCCACGGTCTCGAGCGCGGGGCGCGAACGCAGCGCGGCGATCAGATCCGTG
>CAYNUN010000020.1:9797-13131 GCA_964400345.1 uncultured Methylobacteriaceae bacterium | reverse complement strand
CTTCCTTCCACCGCAGCAGAAAAGACGTGGATGCCCGCTTCCGCGGGCATGACGGCGGGGGCATCCCCGGGCATGACGGCGAGGGTATCCCCGGCATGACGGCGGGGTGGTCCGGGCTTTCCGCCCACCTGATGCCGCCCACCTACCGCCTACCGCTCGCCTCGGGCCTACCCGCCGCTCTCATTGTATTTCACCGTGATGCTGATCCGGCGGTTGCGCGGATCGGCCGGGTCGGCGGGATTGAACGGCTCCGTATCCGCGACGCCCTCGATCCGGGCGAAGCGGCCCTGCGCGACGCCCTGCCGCTCGAGCAGCTGCCGTGTGCTTTCCGCGCGTTCCGCCGACAGCGTCCAATTGTTGCGCGTGTCGCCGGGGTTGAAGGCGAGGCTGTCCGTATGGCCGCGGACCACGACCTTGTTGGGCATGTCCGCCACCGATTTCGCCACCGCCTCGATCAGGCCCTGCGCCCGCGGCAGAAGCCGCGTCGTGCCCAGCGAGAACATCGAGAAATCCGCCTTGTCGATGATCTCGATCCGCAGCCCGTCCTTCTCGCGGATCAGCCGAACCTGACCCTGCAGGTCGATGAGCCGCCGGTCCTGCGTCAGGCGCTCCATCAGGTCCTTTTCGACCTGATCGAACTTCTTCTGTTCGATTTCGGCCGCGATCCTTTTCTTGTCCTCTTCGGTCAGTTCCCTGCCGCCGGAGCGGTCGCCTTCCGCCCCCTTGCCGGAGCCCGTCGCTCCCGCATCGGCGGCCTGTCCGCCCTTGGCGGCGCCGTCCGCGGGCCCGCCCTTGGCTTGGCCCTCGGCCTGACCGCCCTTGGCTTGTCCTTCGGACGGCCCGCCCTTGTTTTCGCCCTCGTCGTCGGCGTCCCTGGGGTCGGTTTCCGGACCCTTGTCGCGGTCCTTGCCGCCTTCGGTGTCGCGCGGATTGATCGTGTCCATGAGGCTCGTCTGGAAGGCCGAAGTCGGCAGGCCTTCGGGATCGAGGATGGAGCGGCCGCCCAGAACCCCGTTCGAACCCGCGAGCTGTCCGGTCTGGACGATGCTTTTGGGCGTCGGCTTGAAGTAATCCGCGATGCTCTTGCGCTGCGCTTCCGATGTGGCGCCGAGCAGCCACATCAGAAGGAAGAACGCCATCATCGCCGTCATCATGTCCGCGAGCGCGATCTTCCACGCGCCGCCATGCGCGCCGCCGTGACCGCCCTGGATCTTCTTGATGATGATCGGTGCGACCGGAACCTCGGCCGCACCCTTTTTCGGCTTCTCGTCCGCCATGGCTTATTTGCCCCGGAGTCCGTCGAAGACTTCGGCGAAGGACGGCTGGTTGTGATGGCTGATCGAGGACCGGGCGGCCTCGATCACGAGCGGCTGCGGGTGGCCGTGCAGCGTGGCGACGATGATCTGCTTGACGACGTGATAGATCTCGCCGTCCGCTTCGATGACCTGCTTGAGACGGTTCGCGATCGGCTCGATCACGCCGTAGGCCAGAAGCACGCCCAGCATGGTGCCGACCAGCGCCGAGCCGATGAGGCCGCCGAGAATGGCGGGCGGCTGGTCGATCGAGCCCATGGTCTTCACGACGCCGAGCACGCAGGCCACGATGCCGAGCGCCGGACACGCGCCCGCCATCGAGGTCAAGGCGTCCACCGGGCGCAGCACCTCGTGGTGATGCGTCTTCAGCGCATTGTCCATGACGTCGTCGACCGCATAGGCGTTCAGGCCGCCCGAGGAGACGACCATCAGGCGCACCGTGTCGGTGATCATGTGGATCAGCGTCGAATCCTTCAGCAGCTTCGGATATTCGCCGAAGATCGGGCTGCCTTCCGGGTTCTCGACATGCGCTTCGAGCGCGACCGGGCCGTCCACGCGCAGAATCTTCATCAGCTTCGAGACGAGGAAGATGACGTCGAGGAAATCCTGCTTGTGATATTGCGGCCCCTTGAGGACCTTGCCGAAGCCGCCCCCGACGCCCTTGATCACGTCCATGCCGTTGCCCATCAGCATGGCGCCGACGGCCGCGCCGCCGATGGCGGCCAGTTCGAACGGGGCCGCCTTGATGATGGGCGTGAGGTCGCCGCCATGGATGGCGAAGACGCCGAACATCGCTCCCATGACCACGAGAAGACCGACGATCGTCAACATCGCTTACCTCACCCGCGCCGTCCGCCCTTCGGCGGATGAACGCGTTCCTGAATGCTCTCGGACCCGATCGCCCCGAGACGAGTCGCCCCGATACGAAGGGTCGTTGCGCTCCGCCGCACTGCGGCCGAGCGTTCCGCCGAACCGCGCGATCCGCTCGGATCGGTCGGTCTCGAATTCCATGTCGCGGCAGGCCGCCGCCGTCGCCCGATCCTGCGGGGCTTCCGCCCCGGCGCGGCCCCGGAGCGCCGCCAGATTGAACGCCGCGGTCGGTTCGCCTCCGGCGGCCGCGGCGGCGTAGCGGCGCGCCGCCTCGTCTGCATCGGCCCGCACGCCCGACCCGTTCTCATAGAGCAGGCCCATCGCGGCCTCCGCGCGGACGTCGCCCCCGGCGGCAGCCCGGCGATAGCACCGCATCGCCTCTTTCGGGTCCGCCGGAACGCCCTGGCCGTAGTGATGCGCCCAGCCGAGCCAGAATTCCGCCGCCGCATCGCCCCGGCGCGCGAGGTCGCGCCAGATGCGGAGCGCCGTCGACGGTCGGCCCGAAGCCGCCGCGCGCCCGCCGTCGTCGACCGTCTCCGCGTCGGGATATTCTCCCGTCGCGTCGGGAAGACCGACGATCGACGCCCAAACCACGCTGCGCATGCGCGAATCTCCGCTCGGAACCGGTACGCCCGATCGCGGAAGGAAGAATTCGCATGAAACGGCGAGGTTTGTCACGGGTTGCGACTTTCGACGCGATCAGAAAATCACAGTTTGTCGACGATGCGGGATGCGATCTCGACTTCGGTCTGCAACATGCGGGCATTGCCGTTGTAGACCTGCTGCGCGCGCAACATCGTCATCAACTCTTGCGTGATGTCGACATTCGCCTGTTCCAGCGTTCCCGACATGATGTCGCCCGCTTGCGGCGAACCCGCTTGCGTGATGACCGGATCGCCGCTCTCGCCCGTCATGGCGAAGTCGGTATTGCCGACGGGGCGCAGCGCCATGTCGTTCGAGAAATTCGCCAGCGCGACATAGCCGATATTGCGCTGATTGTTGTCCGAATAGGTCGCCTGGACATAGCCCTTGGGGCTGATCGAGATGGTCTGCAGCAGCGACTGCGTCGGCGTGCCGTCGGGCTTGGTCGACGGCATTTTCGGGGGAATGGTCAGGTCCGAAAGCTCGGTGCTGACGCCGTCCTCGGTCGA
>CAYNUN010000020.1:0-9697 GCA_964400345.1 uncultured Methylobacteriaceae bacterium | reverse complement strand
GTGCCCGATCCGACCGACGTGCGGGGATTGGCGGAAGGATCGTTCGGAAACATGTCCACGAAATTCGCATCGGAGCGTTTGAACCCGACGGTCGCGGCATTGGCGAGATTGTTCGAGGTGACGCCCAGTTCTTTCTGGGCGGCGCGCAGTCCGGACATCGTGATCGGCAGCATGGTTCCATACCTTGCGGATGAGATCTTTTCGGACCTCCTGCAGCAAGTCCCGTGCCGGCCGGCGGATCCCCGCTGCGGCGTCGACGCGGCCGCCGGATCGGGGGCGAGACGGGATCCTTGCGGGATGCGCTAAAGAAACCCGCGACGCGACCGTTCTCATCGATGCGAAACGAACGGAGAGACGGACGATGATTCATTCGAACGCCCTCAGAGCCTATCAGCAGGCCGAGCAGAATTTTCTGGTCGACGGGGCGGACCCTCATCGTCTGGTGAAGATCCTGTTCGACGAACTGCTGAGCGCGCTCGATCGCGTCGACGGCGCATTGGCCGACGGAGATCTCGCCGTCCGCTCCGCGTCCTCGTCCAAGGCGCTGTCGATCATCTATGTTCTGTCTTCCACCCTCGATTTCGATCGGGGAGGGGACGTCGCGGTCTCGCTGGCGCAGGTCTATGACTGGGCGCGACGCGGTCTCATCAAGGCGGGCCGCACCGGATCGCGCGAGGAACTCGCCGAAATCCGCAAGGCGATCTCCGAAATCGCCGACGCCTGGACCGTCATCGGCGCCGTCAAGGCGGCCTGAGGCGTCAGGCCGACAGCCGTTCGGGGCCGGTCCGGTCGATCGAGAATTTCCGGATCTTCTCGATCAGCGTGGTGCGCTGGAAACCGAGGATGCGCGCCGCGCCGCTCACCGAGCCGCCGGCGTCCTCGAGCGCGGCGCGGATGAAGTCGGACTCCATCTCCGCCATATAATCCTTGAGGCTGAACCGCTCCGTGCCGCGCATCACCGCGCGGATGTCGAAGCCGTCCGCAGCGCCCGCCGCCGCTCGTCCCGGCGCGGGGGCCTCCTCATCCTCCTCGCCGAAGGCCGCGTCGATCGCCGCGTCCAAGGTCTCGACGCGCGGCGGGCGTTCGAAGCCCCGAGCCGCCGTCGCGTCCTCCTCCGCCTCCCCGTCTCCGATCCCGGTCCCGGCGTCGTGCGCGGCGGCGTCGGCCGCCAATTCGCCCGCCGCCTCCCACAAGGCCTCGGCTTCGGCCGCGCGGTCGATCCGCTTGGCGGGTTTCACGAGGCGCGAGATCATCGCCGCGTCGACCGGGCGGTCGCCGTAGAGCACGCCCGCGCGCTCGAGCACGTTGCGGAGCTGTCGGACATTGCCGGGCCAGGCGGCGGCCTGCAGCGCCGCCATCGCGTCGGCCCGCAGGCGCGGCACGTTCAGGAAGCCCTGCTCGCGGAAGCGTTCGAGGATCAGGTCCACCAGCGGCGGCACGTCCTCGGGCCGATCGTCGAGCGCGGCGATGGTGATCGGGAAGACGTTGATGCGGTAATAGAGGTCTTCGCGGAAAGCGCCCGTCTCGACCAGCTTGTCGAGATCGCGATGGGTCGCGCAGACGATGCGCAGATCCGCCTTGATCGAACGGTCGCCGCCGAGCCGGGTGAAGCTGCGCTCTTCGAGCACGCGCAGCATCTTCACCTGCATGTCGTGCGGCATGTCGCCGATCTCGTCGAGAAACAGCGTCCCGCCCGAAGCGATCTCCATCAGGCCCTGGCGCGTCTTGACCGAACCCGTGAACGCGCCCTTCTCGCTGCCGAACAGTTCGCCTTCGATCAGGTCGCGCGGGATCGCTCCGCAATTGACGGGCACGAAAGGTCCGTTCGACCGTTTCGACAGGAGATGGATCGCCCGGGCGACGAATTCCTTGCCGCTGCCGGACGGGCCGTTGATGAAGACCGTCGTCCCCGAGGGGGCGACGCGGTTCACCATGTGGACGACCTCGCGCATGCCGACGCTCGGCAGACCGAGATGACGCTCGACGTCCATTCTCTTCACGCACGCACGCCTTACGCAGATACGACCCGAGAGCGGGATCGCGGCGATACCATGTCGATTTTTTGACTCACGTGGAAGTTGTTCTCCTCGGCCGCCGACGCGAATCGGCCCGACTTCATGACCCGTTTTCGAAAAAATGAACCATTTCATTCGGATTGCGACGAAACAGGGTTTCGTCTTCCGAATGGGATGAGTCGATTTCGTCATTGTTTTTAGTGATTTACGTCCGATTAACCATCCGCCGGCGACCCCGTCGGCCCTCCGTCGGAGCGAGTTGGCACGTTCGCTGCTCTCAAGGGTCCGAACACGAGTGACGACCCGGAGCGCTCACAATGAATGTGGTTTTGTGTCTGACCGACGGCCTGCCCGATCGCGAAGCTTGGATCACCCATCTGCATATGCGCGGTTACGAGACCGTGACCGCCGACATCAAGTCGTTGGGTTCGATCAAGACCGAAGCCTTCAGCCGCTGCGGCCTGATCCTCTCTCATGCGGCCGCCAAGCATCTCGCCAAGGACGGCACGGGTTTCGCGACCTGGTGCCGAACTCTCAAGGCCGAGAAGATCGCCGTGCTCGACGAGCCGGGCGAAGGCTTTGCCGTCAAAGGCGAATTCAACGGCTCGGTCCTCAAGATCCGCCCCGCCGCCGACGGCTGGCGCTTCGCCGCCGAAGTCGTCGCCCGCTTCCTCGACGAGGAACAGGGCGCGGCCGCGGGCGATCCGCAGACGCTCAGCCTGCTCCGCCTCGCCCGCCGCGTCGCCCAGTCCGACGTCACCGTCATGCTGGTCGGCCCCACGGGCACGGGCAAGGAGGTGATCTCGCGCTTCCTGCACAACGCCTCCAACCGCAAGCGCGAGCCCTTCATCGCCGTCAACTGCGCCGCGGTCCCCGACTCCATGCTCGAAGCCATGCTGTTCGGCTATGAGCGCGGCGCCTTCACCGGCGCGCATCAGCCGAACAAGGGCATCTTCCGCGCCGCCGACGGCGGCACGCTCCTGCTCGACGAAGTGTCGGAAATGGCGCTGCATCTGCAGGCCAAGTTCCTGCGCGTGCTGCAGGAAAAGGAAGTGACCCCGCTCGGCGGCTCCAAGTCGGTGCCCGTCGACGTCCGCGTCATCGCGACGTCGAACCGCTACATGATGGACGAGGTCAAGGCGGGCCGGTTCCGCGAGGACCTTTACTATCGCCTCAACGTCTTCCCCCTCGCCACCCAGTCTCTGGCCGACCGTTCGGGAGACATTCTCCCGATCGCGATCGCCCTGCTGGCCAAACATGTCGGCGGCTTCCCGAACCTGCCGTCCTTGGGCGAAGAGGCCATCGCGAAGCTCGAAGCGCATGATTGGCCGGGCAATGTCCGCGAGCTCGAAAACGTTCTCCAGCGCGCCCTCGTCCTGTCGGGCGGCCGCGG
This sequence comes from uncultured Methylobacteriaceae bacterium, assembly GCA_964400345.1. Lineage (GTDB taxonomy): Bacteria > Pseudomonadota > Alphaproteobacteria > Rhizobiales > Beijerinckiaceae > JAIXZO01. Next base: position 6,289 of record CAYNUN010000020.1, on the reverse strand, counting down.
CATCGAGGCCGATCATCTGATGATCGACCCGCTCGAACTCATCCGTCCCGTCCCGCGCACCGAAACGCCGCGCCGCCTCGCGGCGGTCGCGGGCTGATGTCGGAAAATCGACGAGGTATCGCCATGACGATGATCGCCCCCGCCGGACTGACCGGAGAGATCCTCTCCCGCGCCGCGACCCGACTGAAGCCCGAGACCGTCTCCGACACGGGCGTCGCTCAGCAGATGCAGACCGCGGTCAAGGAAGTCGCCAAGCTTCAGGCGGAATCGACCCGCGTGACGCAGGCCTTCGAGTCGGGCGCGGAAGTCGACGTGACCAAGGTCATGCTGGCCCGCGAAAAGGCCTCGATCGCCTTCGAAGCGACCCTGCAGATCCGCAACAAGCTTCTCAGCGCCTACAAGGACATCGTCTCGATGCCGGTCTGACGCCTCATGCGTCCCGCTCGAGTGATCCGGAGTTGAAGACATGGCCGATACCGACGTGATGACACTGCAGCAGTCGGGCGCGACGTCCCCCGCGGGACGCGCCGTCCAGGCGGTTTCGTCCTTCAAGGCCTTCATGCGGCAGCCCGCGGTCGTCCGCGCCGCGCCGATGATCCTCGTCTCCCTCGTCGTCGCCCTCGGGCTCCTGCTCATCCTGATGATGCGCGAGCCGGCGATGATGACGCTGTTCCCCAAGCTCGGCGAAGAGGACAAGGCGCAGGTCCTCCAGCAGCTCAACGAACAGGGCATCAAGGCGCATCTCGACACGGCGACGGGCCAGGTGAGCGTGCCCCGCACGGATTTCCATCGCGCCAAGATGCTGCTCGCCGCCGCCGGCCTGCCGAAGGCGTCCGTCACGGGCTACGAACTCCTCACCCAGCTCCCGATGGGCACCAGCCGGTCGGTCGAGCAGGCCAAGCTGAAGCAGGCGCAGGAAACCGAACTCGCCCGTTCCATCATGGAGATCCGCGACGTCGAAGGCGCGCGGGTCCATTTGGCCGTTCCGGAGCGCTCGGCCTTCGTGCGCGATCAGGCGCCGCCGACGGCCTCCGTCTTCCTCAAGCTCTCGCCCGGGCGCACGCTGTCGAACGGGCAGGTGCAGTCGATCGTGCATCTCGTCAGCTCGAGCGTGCCTTTTCTGCCCGTCGCCAACGTCACGGTGGTCGATCAGTTCGGCTCGCTTCTCACCCAGCCGCAGCGCGACGCCGAACTCGGCCTGACCGCGCAGCAGCTCGAACACAAGATCCGCGTCGAAAAGCTCCTGCGCGAACGCGTGATGAACCTGCTGACGCCCGTCGTCGGTCTCGGCAATGCGAATACCGAAGTGAATGTGGAGATGGACTTCACGCGTACCGAACAGACGCGCGAATTCTATGATCCGCAGTCGCAGGCTGTCCGCAGCCAGCAGGAGAGCGTGCAGGAATCGAGCGACGGCAAGGCGCGCGGCGTTCCCGGCGCGACCTCCAACCAGCCGCCGGCCGCCCCGCAGGCCACCAATACGCCGCCTGCGGCCGCCCAGGCGGGTGCCCAGGCGGAAGGTCCTCGCAGCCGCTCGAGCACCTCGCTCCGCAATTTCGAAGTCAGCCGCGAGGTCCGCTCGACCCGGCCGGCGCTCGGCGAAGTCAAGCGCGTGTCGGTGGCGGTGCTCGTCCGCTCGCCGAAGGTCCTCGACGCCAACGGCCAGCTCGTCGAAAAGCCGATGAGCGAAGAGGAGCGCAAGCATCTGACGGAGCTGCTGCAGGAAGCCGTCGGCTTCGACGCGGCCCGCGGCGACAGGGTCGCCATCGTCTCGAAGACTTTCGCCGGCGAAGTCCCGATGGTCGAACGCTCCTGGTACGATGCGCCGTGGCTCGAAGACGCGATCAAGCAGATCGTCGTTCTCCTGATCCTCGCCGTGATCGTCCTCGGTGCGCTTCGTCCCTTCCTCAACCGTCTGCTGTCGAACGCCGATTATTCGGCCTTGTCCGACGAGCCCGTGACCGGCGGCGGCGAGACGATCGAAGTCCGCGAAGGCGAAACGCTCGACGACATCAAGGCGCGACTGAAGCCCAAGAAGTCCGGCATTTCTCCGGAGCTGCTTGACACTGCGAATACCTATGATGACAAGGTCACGCTGATCCGGATGCTGGTGGGTGACGATGCGAATCGTGTGACCGCGGTTCTCAAGTCGCTCATTCAGCGGGATCTGGCCTGAGGAAAGTCACGCGTCATGGCCGAACAAGCGCTCGAAACCGTCGCAACCGAAGCCGATCAGGACTCGTCCTATCAGCTTCTGTCGGGCACGCAGAAATGCGCGATCCTGATGCTGCTGCTCGGTGAAGACGAAGCGGCGGAAATCCTCAAGAATCTCTCGCCCCGCGAAGTCCAGCAGCTCGGCAGCGCGATGTATTCCGTGGCCGACGTCGATCAGCGCACGGTCAATCTGGTGCTCGACGAGTTCCTGTCGATCATCAAGGCGCAGACCTCGATCGGCCTCGGCGCGGACGCCTATATCCGCCGCGTGCTCGTCAAGGCCTTGGGCGACGACAAGGCGGGCAGCGTCCTGACCCGCATCACGCCCTCGCACAGCGCCAAGGGCATCGACATCCTGCAATGGATGGATGCGCGCTCGATCGCCGAAATGATCGAGGGCGAGCATCCGCAGATCATCGGCATCATCGTTGCGCATCTCGATTATGCGGTCGCCGCGGACGTGCTCGTCCTGCTGCCCGACGCACTTCAGCATGAGGTGATCCAGCGCGTGGCCACGCTCGACTCCGTCCAGCCGGAGGCGATCGAGCAGCTCGAGCGCGTGATGCAGCTGCAGTTCCAGGCGAACACGTCGCTGCGCGCCTCGAAGGTCGGCGGCATCAAGGCCGCGGCCAAGATCATGAACTTCACGCAGACCGCGACCGAGCAGCGGATCATGAAGTCGCTGCAGAAGGCGGACAAGAACCTGATGCAGAGCATTCAGGAGAGCATGTTCGTCTTCGAAAACCTCATCAACGTCGACGACAAGAGCCTCGGCGTGCTCATGCGGAACGTCGAGGCCGAACAGCTCGCCGTCGCGCTCAAGGGCGCGGACGAGCGTCTGCGCGACAAGATCCTCGGCTGCATGTCGCAGCGCGCCGCCGCCTCCATCATCGACGAAATGGAGGCGAAGGGCCCCATGCGCGTGACCGAGGTGCAGGAGTCTCAGAAGGCGATCATCGCCACCGCCCGCCGCCTGTCGGATGCGGGGCAGCTGGTGCTCGCGGGCCGCGGCGACGACTATGTCTGAGCCGGAACGCCGTCTCCAATTGGGCGACATCGCCGCTCTCCTCAAGCGCGACGGCGCGTTCAAGGAGACGACGGACTACGCTCCGACGGGCGACGGCAGTTTCGTGCCGTGGAGCAAGACGAAATTCCGCCCGGCAGTCCCGGTCGAGGAGCCGCCGATCTCCGATGCCGGGGCGCCCGCCCCCGACGCCGCGTCGCCGCAGGCCGACGCCGAGCCTCAGCCCGCGGCCGAGCCGGAACCCGCGCCGCCGCCGTCTGCGCCCGCAAGAGCGGAAGGACCGTCCGCCGCCGAAATCGTCGAAGCGATCGAAAAGGCGCGCGAGGAAGGCCGTATCCGCGGCCATCATGAGGGCTTGGAGGCCGCGCGGCAGGAATTGCAGGATGCGGTCGCCGCCCTGCGTCGCATCGAAGCGGGTCTTCTGGAGGCCGCCGCCGATGCCGCCGAGAACAATGCCGCGGTGATCGCCCGCCATGTGCGCCGCATCGCCCGCGACCTCGCCGGAACGATGGTCGCCGACATGCCGCAGAGCTTTCTCGATCGAATCCGGGTCGCCGCCGATCTCTTCACCCGCTCGGGAACCGAATTCACCCTCGCGCTCAACGCTTCCGATCGGGCGATCCTCGCCGAGGCGCTGAGGGGAGACGACATCTTCGCTACGATCCGCGTGATCGAGGACGAGGATCTGCCGGCCGGAGCCTATCGCCTGCTGTCGCGCGACCTCGAATACGGCGACACGCCGCATCTCGAAGGCGACGACGCGTGATGCTCGATCCCTCCCTCGTCCTCGACCGCAAGCTCGAAGGCGTCCGTGCGGGCCGTGCGGTCCATGCCGTCGGCCGCGTCAAGCGCTTCGACGGGCAGATCGTGCATGCCAGCGCCTTTCCGGCCCCCGTCGGCAACGAGTGCCGCATCCGCTGCGAGGACGGCGGCTGGGCGACGGCCGAGGTGATCGGCTTTCTCGACGAATACACGGTGCTCGTGCTCACGGGCGGCAGCGCGAATCTCGTGGCGGGCGCGCGCGTCGAAACGGTGCGCCGGGTGGACGTCGTCCCCGCGGGCGAAGGCCTGCTCGGGCGAGTCGTCGACGGCGCGGGTCAGGTGCTCGACGGAGGGCCCGAGCCGGTCCTCCCCGATCGCTGGCCCTTGCGCGGCGAGCGCGTGAATCCGCTCCGGCGGCGTCCGGTGAAGCAGGTGCTGGATACGGGCGTCCGGGCGGTGAACGCGCTGCTGACCATGGGCGTCGGCCAGCGCGTCGGTATCATCGCGGGTTCGGGCGTCGGGAAATCCTCGCTCTTGTCCACCATCGCGCGGGGGACCTCGGCGGACGTGGTGGTGATCGGCCTCGTCGGAGAGCGCGGCCGCGAAGTCTCGGGCTTCGTCGAAGAACTCTCGAAGTCCCCGTCCTTCGCGCATACGATCGTGGTGGCGGTGCCCGCCGATCATTCTCCGGTGCTGCGCATCCGCGCCGTGCACCGCGCCACCGCTTATGCGGAATATTTCCGAGCGCGCGGCAAATCCGTGCTGCTGATGGTCGACTCGCTCACGCGCGTGGCCCATGCCCAGCGCGAACTCGGCCTCGCGCTCGGCGAACATCCCACCACCAAGGGCTATCCTCCCTCCGTGATCTCGCTGATCGGCTCGCTGCTCGAGCGCGCGGGCCTCGACGGCGACACGGGCGGCGCGATCTCGGCGCTCTATACGGTGCTCGCCGACGGCGACGACACGACCAATGATCCCATCGTCGATGCGGCGCGCGCGATCCTCGACGGGCATATCGTGCTCTCGCGCAAACAGGCGGAGCAGGGGATCTATCCGGCCATCGATCTCGGGGCCTCGATCAGCCGCACCATGAACGACTGCGTGCCGCAGGCCCATGCCGCGCGGGCGCGCCGCTTCCGGCGCTATCTCAGCCTCTGGGAACAGAACCGCGACCTGATGCTGCTGGGCGGCTATCAGCCGGGGCAGGATCAAGAGCTCGACACCGCCTTCCGGATCTATCCCCAGCTGCTCGGCTTCATCACGCAGGCGACCGACGAACGCTCCGGCTTCGTCGAAAGCGAGGCGAGGTTGCGCGAGGTGATGCCGTGAGCCGCTCCCGCATGATCCGCCTCTATGCGCTGAGCCGCACGATCCAGCTCAACGAGATCCGCCGCGAGATCGCGCGGCTTCACGACGAGATCGCCCGTATCGATCAAAGGCTCGAACAGGTCGCGATGCTCGAACGCGGCTATCGCGACCATCTGCGTCTGCCGGAGCTGAGCATCATCGAATATCGAGGCGCCGCCGACATCGTGGCGCGGCTGCACGAGCGCCGCCAGGTCGACGACAATCGCCGCGAAGTGCTGGAGACCGAGCGCGTCCGCATCGCGGGCATGATCGTCGAGCGCAAGCGCCGCATCGAAAAGCTCGAAGAGGAGGAGCGCCGGGCCCGCGCCGAGGAACGCGCGCAGAGCGAAGCGACCCGCGAGGCGCTGATGCCGACCCGCTTCGGCGGCCGGCACGAAGTTTGCTGATATCGGCCGGAAACGTGGTTTCGAAAGGCTTTCGAAGTGGTTGAGGCGACGGCGGTTCGACAGGGCAGATCCGGGCGCGCTCCCGAAGCCGGCGATGCGGGCATCGTCGGGGCGGGCGCGTCTTCGGGCGCTGCGCCCTTCGATCTTATGGCTCTGGCGGGCCTCTCGCCCGAGACGGTCGCGCCGTCCGAAGCTTCCGGAAAAGCCGTGGTTTCCAACGCTTCCGACACGGTCAACGACGAAACGGACGCGCATGCGGAAGCCGCTCTAGCGGCCCTGTTCGCCGCCGGACTCGTCGCCGAAAAGGGCGTCGCGGCGCTGCCGCCGCCCGCTCCGGACGGGATCCCCGCATCCTCGCCGGACATTCCGGCGGATGCGATGCTCGCCGAAGCCGAACTCGTTCCGTCCGTCGAAGAACCGACGATTCCTGCGCAGGATTTTCCCGACGCCGTCTTCGGACCCGTCGCGCCGCCGTCCGTTGCGCCTGCGCTTTCGACGCCCGTCGTCGAAGCCGGCGCGGAGGACGTCGATCCCG
>CAYNUN010000019.1:0-13265 GCA_964400345.1 uncultured Methylobacteriaceae bacterium | reverse complement strand
GCATGGTTCGGTCGGCGAAGGCCTCGGCAAGATCGGCGTGCTCGTCGCGCTGGAATCGACGGGCAAGGCCGACGAACTCGAAGCGCTCGGCCGGCAGATCGCGATGCATGTCGCGGCGGCGAACCCGCAGGCGCTCGACGCCTCGGGCCTCGACCCGGCGGTTCTGGAGCGCGAGAAGAACGTGCTCGCGGAGAAGAACGCGGGCAAGCCCGCGCATGTTCTCGAGAAGATCGTCGAGAGCGGCCTGAAGACCTATTACAAGGAAGTCTGCCTGCTCGAGCAGGCCTTCATCCATGATCCTTCCAAGTCGGTCGCGCAGGCCGTCAAGGAGAGCGAAGGCCGCGTGGGCGGGCCGATCACGGTGAAGGGCTTCGTCCGTTTCGCGCTCGGCGAGGGGATCGAAAAGCAGGAATCGGACTTCGCGGCCGAAGTGGCCGCCGCCGCGGGCGGCGGCGCCTGACGGACCGGGTGAAATGAAGAGCGGCACATGGTGCCGCTCTTTTCTTATGAGGGCCCGTTCGAGCGGGCTCGATGCCTGAGGGAGAAGACGCCGATGTCGGGGATCAAACGTGTTCTCGTGAAACTGTCCGGAGAGGCGCTGCTCGCCCCCGACGGTTATTGGCTTCATCCGCAGACGCTCTCGACGCTGGCGGCCGATCTCGCGACGGCGTCGAAGGCGGGCTACGAGATCGCCGTCGTGATCGGCGGCGGGAACATCATCCGCGGGGCGAAGGTCGGGGCGGCGGGCTGGATCGATCGCGCGACCGCGGATTCGATGGGCATGCTCGCCACGATCATGAATTCCATCGCGCTCGAAGGGGCGCTGGAGGCGGCGGGCGCGAGCGCGCGGACGATGTCGGCCGTCGCCATGCCGACGATCTGCGAGACCTATGCGCGGCAGACGGCGCTGCATCATCTCTCGAAGGGGCGTATCGCGGTGCTCGGCGGGGGAACGGGGAGCCCGTTCTTCACCACCGACACTGCGGCGGTGCTGCGCGCGGTGGAACTGAAATGCGATGCGGTCCTCAAGGCGACGCAGGTCGACGGCATCTATTCGGCGGACCCGAAGAAGGATCCGAACGCGGTGCGCTATGACCGCATCACGCATGACGACGCGATCCGCGAGGATCTGAAGGTCATGGATACGGCGGCCTTCGCGCTGGCGCGCGAGAACAGGCTTTCCATTCTCGTCGGCTCGGCCCATGCTCCCGGTGCGATCACGCGCATCCTGAAGGGCGAGGCCCCCGCCACCCTCGTCACCCCTTGAACCCGACGCACGGGGGGCTTATCCCCTCCGCTGAACGTTCGACCATCGCGGAAACGACAAGATCATGAGCGCGACTTCCTTCGACCTCGCCGACCTCAAGCGCCGCATGCAGGGCGCGATTCAGGCGTTTCGTCACGACCTCGGCAGCCTGCGGACAGGCCGGGCCTCGGCGACCGTCCTCGACCCGATCATGGTGGACGCCTACGGCTCCATGATGCCCCTCAACCAGGTGGCGACGGTCAACGTGCCCGAACCGCGGATGATCACCGTGCAGGTCTGGGACCGCGGCATGGTTTCGGCCGTGGAGAAGGCGATCCGCGACAGCGATCTCGGCTTCAATCCTTCGACCGAAGGCCAGACGATGCGCATCCGGATTCCGGAGTTGAATGAACAGCGTCGTAAGGAAATGGTGAAGGTTGCGCATAAATATGCGGAAGAGGCGCGCGTCGCGGTGCGTCATGTGCGTCGTGACGGTCTCGACCTTCTCAAGAAGCTCGAAAAAGACGGTCATGTGAGCCGCGACGATTTCGAGCGGCAATCGGAGCAGGTCCAGAAGGCCACCGACCAATCGGTGACCGAGATCGATCAGGCGCTGGCGGCCAAGGAAAAGGAAATCATGCAGGTCTGAACCTGCATCGAGGGGGGAGGCCGGGAATGGACGGAACGACCGACGCGGCCTCCCGTCACGCGCCGGAGGGCGTGCCGAACCATGTCGCCATCATCATGGACGGCAATGGTCGCTGGGCCGAGGCGCGCGGTCTTCCGCGCGTGGAAGGGCACCGGCGCGGGCTCGACGCGCTTCGCCGCACGATCATCGCGGCCGACCGGCTCGGAGTGCGCTTCCTCACCGTCTACAGCTTCTCCTCGGAGAATTGGCGTCGACCGACGGGCGAAGTGACGGCGCTGCTCGCGCTGCTGCGGCGGTTCGTGCGGGCCGACACCGCCGAACTGCATGCCAACAATGTCCGCATCCGCTTCATCGGGATGCGCGAAGGGCTCGCCGACGACATCCGGGCCCTGTTCGCGGAATCCGAAGCGCTGACCGCGGGCAATACGGGACTGACGCTGGTGGTCGCCTTCAATTACGGCTCGCGCGACGAAATCCTGCGGGCGGCCAAAGGCCTCGTCGTCGACGCGGCGGCGGGGCGACTGGCCCCGGACGCCGTCGACGAAGCTCTGTTCGCCTCGCGGCTCGACACGGCCGGCGTGCCCGATCCCGATCTCGTGATCCGCACCTCCGGCGAAATGCGGTTGTCCAATTTCCTGCTCTGGCAGACGGCCTATTCGGAATTCGTGTTCACGCCGGTGTGCTGGCCCGACTTCGACGCGCGTCAGTTCGAGGAGGCTCTCGACGAGTTCCGCCGGCGCAACCGCCGGTTCGGCGGGCTGTCCGCCTCCGGGGGCCGTTCCTGATGCCTTTGACCGTATCGGGGCCGCGGTCCGAACTCGCCGCCCGCGTCGTCTCCGGCCTCGTGATGGCCGCCGCCGCGATCGCCACGGCCTTCGCGGGCGGGTGGAGCTTCGCGCTGTTCTGGACGGTGGCGGCGGTTCTCGCGATGCGGGAATGGCTGGTGCTGATCGGCGCGGAAGGAAACCGGCGCATGATCGCCTGGAGCCTCGCGGGCGCGGGCGTCGCGATGGCGGGCGGGGCGGCGGAGATCGGGGGCGGGACGCTGGCGCTTCCCATGGCCATCGCCGTGATCGGCGGCGCGCTCGCCGCGCTCGCGATCGGCAACGGGGCGTCGCGGGCTTGGGCGCTGCTCGGTGCGGTCTATTGCGGGCTGATCGCGGCGGTGCCGATCGGGCTGCGTTCGGACCCGACGCATGGTCTCGTCGCCGTGCTGTGGATCTTCGCGGTCGTCTGGTCGACCGACATCGCCGCCTATTTCACGGGCCGCAAGCTCGGCGGGCCGAAGCTTTGGCCGCGAATCTCGCCGAAAAAGACCTGGTCGGGCTTCTGCGGGGGCGTGATCGGGGGGCTCGCGGCGGCGTGGATCACGGTGCATTTCGCCACCGCCGCCACGGGCCGGCCCTGGATCTCGGGCGGGGCGCTGGTCGGGCTGTCCTTGGCGGCTTCGCTGGTTTCGGTGGCGGGCGACCTGTTCGAATCGGCCATGAAGAGGCGTTTCGGCGTGAAGGATTCGGGGCGGGTCATTCCCGGCCACGGCGGCGTGCTCGATCGGCTCGATTCCTTCGTCGCGGTGTGCGCGCTGCTCTTCGCGGCGAGCGTCGCCGGCAGTCTGGGAGCCGCGATTCGATGAAGACGCTCGTTCTGCTCGGGGCCACGGGGTCCATCGGAGGATCGACGCTGGACATCGTCCGGCGGCATCCGGACCTCTACCGCATCTCGGCGATCGCGGGCGGAAGCGACGCGGCGGGCCTCGCGGCGATCGCGCGGGAGTTCCGGGTCGATTTCGTCGCCGTCGGGGACCCTTCGCGCGGGCCGGACTTGAAGGAGAGGCTCGCGGGCTCCGGCATCGCGAGCGGTGCGGGGGAGGCGGCGGTGATCGAGGCCGCGCTGCATCCCGCCGATCTCGTCGTCGGCGCGATCGTGGGCACGGCGGGCGTGCGCCCGACCTATGCGGCGGTGGCGGCCGGGCGGCGCGTCGCGCTCGCCAACAAGGAATGTCTCGTCTGTGCGGGCGAGGAATTCATGCGGCGCGCGCGGGAGACGGGATCGGAGGTGCTGCCGCTCGACTCCGAACACAACGCCATCTTCCAGGCGATGGGCCGGCACACGGCGGAGGACGTCGTGCGGATGACGTTGACCGCCTCGGGCGGGCCGTTCCGGACGTGGAGCGCGGAGCGCATCGCGGCGGCGACGCGGGACGAGGCGCTGGCGCATCCGAACTGGTCGATGGGGGCGAAGGTCACGATCGATTCGGCCTCGCTGATGAACAAGGGCCTCGAACTGATCGAGGCGCATCATCTCTTCGGCATCCCGGCCGAGCGGCTCGACGTGCTGGTGCATCCGCAGAGCATCGTGCACGGGCTCGTCTCCTTCGCGGACGGATCCGTGACGGCGGGCATGGCGGTGCCGGACATGCGGGTGCCGATCGCGCATTGCCTCGCCTATCCGGAGAGGGTCGCCTCGGGCGCGAAGCCGCTCGATCTCGCGGCGGTGGGCATGCTGGAATTCGCTGCGCCGGATCTCGTGCGCTTCCCCGCGCTGGGGCTCGCCATGGATGCGATGCGGGCCGGCGGAATCATGCCGACGGTGCTGAACGCGGCGAACGAGACCGCGGTGGCGGCCTTCCTCGCGGGCCGCAGCGACTTCGCCGCGATCCCGCGGACCGTCGCGACGCTGCTCGAGCGCTTCGCCCGGCGCAACACGAAACCCTCGCATCTCGAGGATTGGCTCGAGGTCGACGCCGCCGTTCGTCGCGAAGCGATTGGACTCGGACGCGTCGCCTCCCCATATCCGGCACATTGATCCGTCAGGATCGCCCGAATCCGAACCGGAGCCGCAGCCTTCATGACGTCGATCGCCGAACTTCCGCACATTCTCATGACCTATGTGCTGCCCTTCATCGGCATGCTCGTGATCATCGTGTTCGTGCATGAATACGGGCACTTCAAGGTCGCGCGGATGTGCGGCGTGACGGTGGAGACCTTCTCGATCGGCTTCGGCAAGGAGTTGTGGCACGGCTACGACCGCCACGGCACGCGCTGGCGCGTCGCGCTGCTGCCCTTGGGCGGCTACGTCAAATTCCTCGGCGACGCCGACGCCGCGAGCGCGCCGGACGGCGACGCGATGCGGCGGCTGACGCCGGAACAGCGGGGACGCACGCTGCAGGGCGCGTCCCTCAAGCACCGCACGGCGATCGTGGCGGCGGGGCCGCTCGCGAATTTCGCGCTGGCGATCGTGCTCTTCGCGGGCAACGCCTATTTCAACGGGACGCGGGCGATCGGCACGATCGCGGGCGAACTCGTGCCCGGCGGGGCCGCCGAAGCGGCAGGCCTGCGCCCCGGGGACAGGATCGTTGCGATCGACGGCGTCGAGATCCGCCATTTTTCGGAGCTGCAGAAGGAGATCGCCGCTCGGCCGGGCGTGCAGACCGCGCTGTCCTACGAGCGCGAGGGGAGGGTGCTGATCGCCTCCGTCACGCCGCGGACGCGCACGGTTCCGGGCCTCTTCTCGTCGCAGGAGGCGGGATTCGTGGGAATCAGGCCGGCCGCGACGGAAGCCAATGTGGTGAGGACGGAATACGGCGCGCCGGCCGCGGCGGCCTACGGCTTCACCATCACGGGCACGCTGATCCGGGACAATGTGAAGGGGTTCCTGATGCTCGTGCTCGGGCGCGGATCCTTCGACGATCTCGCCGGGCCGATCACGCTGGCGCAATTGTCGGGAGATTCGCTGCGCGACGGGCTCGCCACCTTCATCCGCTTCATCGCGGTGATCTCGGTCGCGATCGGTTTCGTGAACCTGCTTCCGGTGCCGATGCTCGACGGCGGGCATCTGATGTTCTACGCGCTCGAAGGCATCCGCGGACGGCCGCTGAGCGAGCGGGCGCAGGAATTCAGCTTCCGAATCGGCTTCGCGGTGGTGATGTCGCTGATGGCGCTGGGGCTGGTGAGCGACTTCCTCCGGAAGTTCGGCGCTTAACCCCGCATTAAGTGTCCTGAAGGCCACGCGGGCGTGATTCTGCGATTTACCCCGCGTCAACCGTTTGCAGGACGATCAAAACTCGTTAGAAGCTGAAGTCGAATGGATGAGTGCAGCCTCCGGTAGGCGCGCTCTCGATAAAAGGACGGGGCAGCTCTTATGACGCTCGCTAACTTCGACAAGCGTAAACTCGGACGGTCCGGTCGGGCTGCGGGCCTCGGGCTTGCGGCTCTCATCGTAGGGGCCTCCTCGGCTTTCGCTCAGTCGGTCGTCGTTCAGGGCAACAAGCGCATCGAAGCGGAGACGATCCGCTCTTATGTGACCGGCCAGTCTCCCGAAGAAGCGCGTCGCGATCTGATCGCGACCGGGCTTTTCTCGAGCGTCGAGGTCTCGCGCCGGGGCAATGCCACCGTCGTCACCGTTCGCGAGAACGAGGTCGTCAATCGCGTCGTCTTCGAGGGCAACAAGAAGATCAAGTCCGACGTGCTTCTCGGCGAGATCCGCATGAAGGCCCGCGGTCCGTTCAGCAACGCGGTGCTCGACGCCGACGTCGCCCGCGTCAAGGAGATCTATCAGCGGACCGGCCGCGGCAATGCCGAGGTGACGGCCCGGACCGTGCAGTTGGAGAACGGCCGCGTCGACGTCGTCTTCACGGTGGTCGAAGGCGCCAAGACGGGCGTCAAGACGATCGACTTCGTCGGCAACACGGCGTTCTCGGATTCGCGTCTGCGCGAACAGATGAGCACCACCGAGAGCGGCTTCCTCTCCTGGATCAAGACCTCGGACGTCTATGATCCGGACCGCGTCGCCGCCGACCTCGAGCAGGTGCGTCGCTACTATCTGAAGAACGGCTACGCCGATTTCCGCGTCGTTTCGAGCGAAGCCGTCTATGACGAGAAGCGCGCGGGCTACACGATCACGATCACCGTCGAAGAAGGCGCGCAGTATCGCATCGGAACCGTCGGGGTGGACTCGCGGATTTCCGACGTCGATTCGAACCGCCTGCGCTCGCTCGCGAAGATGTCGCCCGGCAACGTCTATAATGCGGAAGCGATCGAGCGGACGCTCGTCGCGCTGACGACGGAAGTCGCTTCGCGCGGCTACGCCTTCGCGCAGGTCCGCCCGGCGGGCCGCCGCAATGTCGAGGCCAAGACGATCGATCTCACCTTCGTGGTCGAGGAAGGTCCGCGCGTCTATATCGAGCGGATCAACATCCGCGGGAACACCCGCACGCGCGACTACGTGATCCGCCGCGAATTCGATCTCGGCGAAGGCGACGCCTACAACAAGGTGCTCGTCGACCGCGCCGAACGCCGTCTGAACAATCTCGGCTTCTTCAAGGGCGTCCGGATCACGAACGAGCCGGGCTCGACCCCCGACCGCGTCGTCGTGAACGTGGACGTCGAAGACCAGCCGACGGGTCAGTTCTCCATCGCGGGCGGCTTCTCGACCGCGGAAGGCTTCATCGGCGAAGTCGCCGTGGCGGAACGCAACTTCCTCGGCCGCGGCCAGTTCGTCCGGCTCGCGGGTTCGATGGGCGAGTACAGCCAGGGCGTGCAGTTCTCGTTCACGGAGCCCTACTTCATGGAGCGCCGCATCGCGGCGGGCCTCGACCTGTTCTCCAAGCTCAACGACAACACGCGCTTCGCGCGCTACGAGACCCGCGATACGGGCGGCACGATCCGCGCAGGCTTGTCGCTGTCCGAAAACATCTCGATGCAGCTGCGCTATTCGCTGTTCGAGCAGAACATCAAGATTCCGAACACGTCTTCGCAGCCCTACAACGACTGCTCGGTCTCGACGAGCGTGTTCCCGGACTGCGTGAACAACGGCGAAGCTTCGCTTGCGATCAAGGAGGCCGCCGGCCGCTCGATCACTTCGCTGGGTGGTTACACTCTCGCCTACAACAGCTTGGACAACTTCCGTAATCCGCGTTCGGGCTTCTATGTCGAGCTGAAGCAGGATCTGGCGGGCATCGGCGGCGACGCCAAGTTCATCCGCTCCACGGCGGAAGCGCGCGTCTATCGCGAAATCGCGGAAGACTTCGTCGGTGTCGTGAAGCTGCAGGGCGGCCATCTGCTCGGCAACGATCTCCGCATCGTCGACAACTTCTTCATGGGCCCGAATCTCGTTCGCGGCTTCGCGCCGTCGGGCATCGGTCCGCGCGACATCGGGATCGACCCGCGCAACAACGCGCTCGGCGGCACCACCTATTTCGGCGGTACGACCGAGGTGCAGTTCCCGATCTTCGGCATGCCGCGTGAACTCGGCATGAAGGGCGCGGTCTTCGCCGATGCGGGCACGCTGTTCGGCTATGAAGGCAAGACGGATTTCTCCTCGCTCTGCTCCGGCGGCTGCGCGACGGGCGGCTATCCGACCTCGATCACGGTGCGTGACGAGAAGTCCATCCGCTCCTCGGTCGGCGCGAGCTTGATCTGGGCCTCGCCGCTCGGTCCGATCCGCTTCGACTTCGCCAAGCCGCTGCAGAAGGACACCTACGACCGGACGCAGTTCTTCCGGTTCTCCGGCGGCACGACTTTCTGACGGCACAACGGCCCGCTACGGCGGGCCGTTTCAGTTCTCGGGTCCCGATGTCCGAAGCGGTCTTCTTCCATCCCGCGCGCGCTTTCGTCGTCGCGGAAATCGCGGCCATGGTCGGTGCGACGTTGCCGGAGGGCGCCGACGGCGACCGGCCGATCCTGTCCGTCGCGCCGCTCGATCGGGCGGGGCCGCAGGATCTCGTCTTCCTCGACAATCCGAAATATGCGGCCGATCTCGGACAGACGGGAGCGGGCGCTTGTCTCGTTTCCGCGAAATATGCGGATCGGGTTCCGGCCGGAACGATCGCGCTCGTGACGCCGAAGCCGTATCACGCATTCGCGGCGGTGCTCGCGGCGCTCTTTCCGGAGGCGATGCGGCCGGGCTCGGTGTTCGGCGGCTCCGGCATCTCGCCGAGCAGCATGGTGCATCCCGCGGCGCGGCTCGAACAGGGCGTGACGGTCGACCCGGGTGCGGTGATCGGGCCGGGCGCTGAAATCGGCTCGGGCACGGTGATCGGCGCCAATGCGGTGATCGGCCCCGGCGTGAAGATCGGCCGGAACTGCTCGATCGGGCCTTCGGCTTCCGTCCTGCATTCGCTGATCGGCAACAATGTGATCATCCATGGCGGGGCGCGGATCGGCCAGGACGGCTTCGGTTTCGCCATGGGCGCGAAGCATCAGAAGGTGCCGCAGATCGGCCGGGTCGTGATCCAGGACGATGTCGAGATCGGGGCGAATTCGGCGATCGACCGCGGCGCGAATCGGGACACGATCGTCGGCGAGGGCACGAAGATCGATAATCTCGTGCAGATCGGACACAATGTCGTCATCGGGCGGCATTGCGTGATCGTCGCGAAGGTCGGGATCGCGGGTTCGACGGTGCTCGAGGATTACGTCGTTCTCGGCGGACAGGTCGGCGTGGTCGGCCATGCGCGCATCGGTTCGGGCGCGCAGGTGGCGGGCGGAAGCAATATCGCGGGCGACGTGCCCGCGGGCGCGCGGTACGGCGGAACGCCCGCGAAGCCGATCCGCCAATGGTTCCGAGAGGTGAGCATTCTCGGTTCGCTTGCCAAGAAGGGCGGAGCGGGGGAAAAGACCCCCGAAGACGGCGCAGCCTGAGGTCGAGGACCGGCGGCGCGATGGAGAGAGATCAGCGATGAACGAAACGGTCCCGGTCGCGCTCGATTCGGCCGACATTCTCCGGGTGCTGGAACTGCTTCCGCACCGTTATCCCTTCCTGCTCGTGGACAAGATCCGCGACATCAAGGGCGACGAGTCCTGCGTCGGCGTGAAGAACGTGACGATCAACGAGCCGCAATTCATGGGGCATTTCCCCGGTCGGCCGGTGATGCCCGGCGTGATGTTGATCGAGGGTATGGCGCAGACGGCGGGCGCGATCTGCGTGCTGTCCAAGGTGGGCTCCGCGGCGCCGAAGGTCGTCTACTTCATGACGATCGACAATGTGAAGTTCCGCAAGCCCGTCATTCCGGGCGACACGGTCGAGTATCATCTGACCAAGCTGAAGCAGCGCGCCAATATGTGGTGGTATCACGGCGAGGCGAAAGTTGACGGCAAGGTCGTCTGCGAGGCGGATCTCAGCGCCATGCTCGTGATGGATTGACGCGATGACCCGCATTCATCCCATGTCCGTCGTCGACCCGAGCGCGAAGCTCGGCGAGGGCGTCGTCGTCGGCCCGTTCTGCACCGTCGGTCCCGACGTCGTGTTGGGCGACGGCGTCGAACTCGTCAGCCATGTCGCGGTCGACGGGCGCACGACGATCGGGGCGCGCACGAAGATCTTCCCCTTCGCCTCGATCGGCCATCAGCCGCAGGATCTGAAGTTCCACGGCGAGCCTTCGACGCTGGCCGTCGGCGAGGACTGCGTGATCCGCGAAGGCGTGACGATGAATCCCGGCACCGAGGGCGGCGGGATGGTGACGGTGGTGGGCGACCGCTGCACCTTCCTCGCGAATTCCCATGTCGCGCATGACTGCATCGTGGGTTCGAACGTCATCTTCTCGAACAATGTGATGATGGCGGGCCATTGCAAGGTCGGCGATTTCGCCATCGTGGGCGGCGGGGCGGCGGTCCACCAGTTCTGCCGGATCGGCGCGCATTCCTTCATCGGCGGTCTTTCGGCGGTGGAGAACGACGTGATCCCCTACGGGATCGCGATCGGGAACCGGGCGCATCTCGCGGGGCTGAACATCGTCGGGCTGAAGCGGCGGGGCTTCGCGCGCGAAGTGATCCACGAGATCCGCCGGGCCTATCGGCTGCTCTTCGCCGACGAGGGCACGCTGCAGGAACGCGTCGAGGACGTCGCGTCCGAATTCTCTTCGCATCCCACGATCAACGAGATCCTGGATTTCATCCGCCAGGGCGGCGAACGTTCGATCTGCACGCCGCGCGACGCTCACGAGGGCTGAGCGCGTGACGCGGGGCGGCACGCGCCGGATCGCCGTGATCGCCGGCGGGGGCGCGTTTCCCCGCGAGGTGTCGGAGGCGGCCGCCGCGGCGGGCTATGAGCCCGTGACGGTGGCGCTGCGGGGTTTCGCCGACCGGGCGACGCGGCGGGATGCGGCGGCGGTGGTCGACATGCTGGACCCGGCCGCGCTGGTGGCGCGGCTCACCGAATTGCAGACGGAGGCCGTCGTGCTCGCCGGAGGCGTTGCGCGTCCCGGCCCCTTGGCCGTGGCCTCCGCCTATGCGGCGTTTCGGAACCGCGGAGAGATCGCGCGCGTCCTCGCCAAGGGCGATGACGGGTTGTTGCGGGCCGTGGTGGGCTTCATCGAAGAACAGGGCTGGCCGGTTCTCGGCGTCGATGCGGTGGCGCCCGGACTGTTGGCGCGCGCCGAAACCGCGACCCGCCGGACGCCGGACCCCGATCATGACGAAGCGATCCGCACGGGCCGCGACTGCTTGGCCGCGCTCGCACCTTTCGATGTGGGGCAGGCGGTCGTGGTGTCCGGATCGCGCATCGTCGCCGTCGAAGGGCCGGAAGGAACGCGGGCGATGCTGGCGCGGGTCGCGGAGTTGCAGCGGAAGGGACGGCTGCGGCGGGACGAGCCGCCGGGCGTGCTCGTGACGGCCGCGAAGACCGGGCAGGACCGCCGCGTCGATCTTCCCGCGGTGGGGCCTTCGACGGTCGAGGAGGCGCGCAAGGCCGGGCTTGCGGGGATCGCGATCGCGGCGGGCGAGGTCGTCGTGATCGAGCGCGCGCGGATGGTGCTGGAGGCCGACCGCGCGGGACTGTTCATTCAAGGTTTCGCGTCGTGACGGGGCGGCTTACGGTCGGCATCGTCGCGGGCGAGGCGTCGGGCGATCAGCTGGGCTTCAAGCTCATGCGGGCGCTGCGCGCGCAAGCGGGCCGCGAGGTCCGTTTCGTCGGCGTGGGCGGGGAGAGGATGGAAGCGGAAGGGCTCCGCAGCGCCTTTCCGATCTCGGACATCGCGGTGATGGGCATTCTGCCCGTGATCGCGCGGCTGCCGACCGTGCTGCGGCGGATCCGCGACGCCTCGGCCTGTTTGATCGAGGCGCGGCCGGACGTGCTCGTGGTGATCGACAGCCCGGACTTCACGCATCGGGTGGCGAAGCGGGTGCGCAAGGCGCTGCCCGGCCTCCCGATCATCGATTATGTCAGCCCCAGCGTGTGGGCGTGGCGGCCGGGGCGGGCGCGGGCGATGCGCGCCTATACGGACCATGTGCTCGCACTGCTGCCCTTCGAGCCCGCGGCGCATCAGCGTTTGGGCGGGCCGGCCTGCAGCTATGTCGGCCATCCGCTGATCGAACGGCTCGACGAGTTGCGCCCGAATGCGGAGGAGGCGGGGAGGCGGGCGGCGGAACCGCCGATCCTGCTCGTGCTGCCGGGAAGCCGGCGTTCGGAAATCGGCCGACTGATGGAGCCGTTCGGCGGGGCGGTCGAGCGCATCGCGCGGGCGAGGGGAGGGGCGGTCGAGTTCGTGATCCCCGCCGTCGCGCATCTCGAAGCCGAGATCCGTGCAGCGACGGCGGGCTGGCCCGTCGTGCCGCGGATCGTGACGGGAGAGGCGGCCAAGCTCGCCGCCTTCCGAACCGCCCGCGCCGCGCTCGCCGCTTCGGGGACCGTGACGCTGGAATTGGCGCTGGCGCAGGTTCCGATGGTCGTCGCCTATCGGGTGTCGAAGCTGGAAGAACAGCTCAAACATCTGATCACGGTGTCGTCGATCGTGCTGCCCAATCTGATCCTCGGGGAGAACGCGATCCCGGAACTGCTGCAGGGCGAATGCGTGCCGGAGAAGCTCGCGGAGGCGGTCCTGCCGCTGCTCGACGACACGCCTGCGCGTGCCGCGCAACTCGCGGCGCTCGGGCGTCTGGACGCGCTCATGGCGACGGACCGGGAGCCGAGCGCGATGGCGGCGGAGATCGTGCTGGGGATGGCGCCGGGCGCGGCCTGAACGGCTCGCGGCTCGCGGCTCGTCGACGCGGCGCTTCTACGGTTCGATGAAGGCGTGGATGCCCGCATCCGCGGGCATGACGGCGAGGGGTTCGGCGGAACGGACAAGAAAAAGGGGCCGGTGAGGCCCCTTTCAGCGTCTTCGAAGGCGTCCGCGGTTCAGCGGCGGATCGTCGGGATGTAGTCGCGCCGGGGCTCGCCCGTGTAGAGCTGACGGGGACGGCCGATGCGCTGGCCCGGATCCTCGATCATCTCCTTCCACTGCGCGATCCAGCCGACCGTGCGGGCGAGGGCGAACAGCACCGTGAACATCGAGGTCGGGAAGCCCATCGCCTTGAGCGTGATGCCCGAATAGAAGTCGATGTTCGGATAGAGCTTCTTCTCGATAAAGTATTCATCGTGCAGCGCGATACGCTC
>CAYNUN010000018.1:0-13447 GCA_964400345.1 uncultured Methylobacteriaceae bacterium | reverse complement strand
CCTCGCCGCAATGGGTCGCGAGGATGCCGCGACGCGTCGCTTCGCCCAAGGCTTCGCGGCCGTCGGGATCGTCGATCAGCCGAAGGAGGGTTTCGGTCAAAGCGGGGACGGTTCGGGGCGCGAGCATGACGCCTTCGAGGCCCGGCATGTCCGCGCCGAGGATCTCCGCCCCCGGCGGGAAGACGTCGCGGCCGACGAGCGGCGTGGCGCGCAGGCCCGCTTCGAGCAGGGACGTCGTCGAGACGAAGGGGAAGGAGTCGGCGTGGATGTCGGCGGCGTCGTAGAAATCGGCGACGTCGGGGGTCTCGGGAAAGACGAGGATGCGCCCGCCCGCGGCCTCCCGCGCGGCCGCCCAATCGGGCCGCTCGCCCGGACCGACGACGGCGAGGACGGCGCGGGGCCGCGCGACCAGAGCCGGGACATGGGCGTCGGCGAAACCGACCCCGCCGACCGGGCGATATTTGACGCCGCGCGCGACGGACACGATCAGCGGCGCGGCGGGATCGAGACCGAGGCGTCGCTTCGCCTCCGCCCGCGGGCGTCGCCGCGCGGCGGGATCGACAGGGATCGGGAGCGACAAGGAGCGTTCCGGCGCGACGCCGCGCGCGGACGTCGCGAGATCGCGCCCGGAGCGGCGAAGCCCGACCACCGCATCGGCGATAGACGCGCCGACCCAGAAGAGATGGTCGGCATGGTCGAGAAGCACGACGGGCGGCCTTTCGCGAAGGCCGGAAAAGGCGAGCAGGGGCACGACGTCCTGCGGCGCGACATGCAGCACGACGAGATCGAAGCCTGCCGCGACGATGCGCAGTTCGCGGGCGAGATCGAGAAGTCCGGCGCGGCGCGCGCCGAGACGGAGGAGCCGGCCGCCGCCCGCGAGAACCGCGCGGGCGAAGTCGGGCGGCACGGCCTTGCGCTGGCGCACGAGCGCCGCGGAATGCCGCGCGGCGTCGCCGTCGCGCTCGATCCAGCGCCGGAGCATGCGGGTATGGCCGCCGACGGCCTCGACGGAGGTCGCGACATGCAGGACGGCGCGGGGGCGGCCCGTGCGCGCCGCCGGACCCGCCGGGATCGCGGCTTCGCCGAGAGCGCGCCGGGCGATACGCGCGGCGAGCGCCTCGAGAGCGAAGGAAGCGAACAGGCCGGAGGGATTGCAGACGGCGTGGAAGGCCGCGATCTCGCACCAAGCGGCGGCATAGGCGTCGTCGCCGTCGCGGAAGGCGGTCTCCGCACCGTCGAGAAACGCGCGGAAGGCGGCGTTGTTCGCGGCGAGGATCGCGGGGCCTTCGGCGATCCAGCGCGCGACGACATCGTCTTCCGGGACTTCGACGAGCATGGAGAGGTTCCGCGATCCGTGACGGCCGCGACGAGCCGCGACGCGACGCAAGGAAGTCTAGGAAGACGGTTCCGGCGTCGCATCCTGTCCGAAAGGGGCCGCGTCCCCTCCCCGCGACGGACCTCTCCGAAGGAAGGCGCGCTCCGACGGAATGGGCGGGCGCCTACGCCTACGACGCGGGCGGCGCGGCGCATACCTTGCGGGACGAGGACGAAAGGAGGGCCGATGCGGATCGCCTTGATCGGACGCACGCGCATGCTGCTGGAGGCGGGTCGGAAGCTCGCGGCGGCCGACCATGCGGTCGCGATCGTCTGGACCTCGGAAGCGGAACCCTCCTACGACGTCGGCGTCGAGGATTTCGAACGCCTGGCGAAGGACTGCGGCGCGGACTTCGTCTGCGGGCTCGGGATCGGCACGACGCAGGCGGCGGCGCGCCTCGCCGCGAGCGGCGCGGAGATCGGCGTCGCCGTGAATTGGAAGACCGTCGTCCCGCGAAGGACGCTCGACGCGCTGCCGCACGGCGTGCTCAACGCGCATGCCGGGGATCTGCCGCGCTATCGCGGCAATGCCTGCCCCAATTGGGCGATCCTGATGGGCGAAGAGCGCGTCGGCGTCACGATCCACCGGATGAGCGAGGACCTCGACGCGGGCGACGTGCTGCTGAAGCGCTTCATCCCGCTGGCCGAGGACACCCATATCGGCGACGTCCATGCCCGGCTCGACGCGCTGGTGCCGGACATGTTCGTCGAAGCCGTGGACGGGCTCGCGGCGGGGCGGCTCGCCTTCGTGCCGCAATCGGACGATCCGGCCGCGATCCTGCGCTGCTTTCCGCGCCGACCGGAGGACGGGCGGATCGATTGGGCGGAGCCCGCCGACCGGGTGCTGCGGCTCGTGCGCGCCTCCTCGCGGCCCTTCGCCGGGGCCTTCACGACGTTGGAGGGCGAACGCAGGGTCACGGTGTGGCGGGCGGAGCGCACGGCGTTCCGCGGGGCGTTCCTCGCGGTGCCGGGACAGGTGTGCCTGCGGATCGGCAACGACCCGGTCGTCGCCTGCGCGGACGGCATGATCCGCCTGACGGAGATCGCGGTCGAGGGCGTGAACGACCCCGAAGCGGCCAAGGCGGCGCTGCATAGAAGCCTGCGGAACCGGCTCGTCTGATCGCGGGCGACGGGTTCCCCCGGAGGGCGCAGGAGCCCTCTCCTTCCGTGCCGCCCCTGCGCGGCCGCAATCCCCCGCCGCGGCCCGATCGGACAGGATGTTCCGGCGACGCCGCGCCCATAGCCTTCGAGAAGCCTTGCGGAAACACTGCGGAGGACGTGCGATGGCGTCGGGAAAGACAGCCTTGATCTTCGGGATCACGGGGCAGGACGGGGCCTATCTGGCCGAGTTCCTGTTGGCGAAGGGCTATGACGTGCACGGGGTGAAGCGACGCTCCTCCTCCTTCAACACGGGCCGCATCGATCATCTCTATCGCGACCTGCACGCGCCCGACGCCGAAAGGCTGCGGCTCCATTACGGGGACGTGACGGACGCGACCAACGTGATCCGCATCATTCAGGACGTGCGGCCCGACGAGATCTACAATCTCGCGGCGCAGAGCCATGTGCAGGTCAGTTTCGAGACGCCGGAATACACGGCCAATGCCGACGCGATCGGGACGCTGCGCTGTCTCGAGGCGATCCGGATCCTCGGCTTCGGCGATCGGACGCGGTTCTATCAGGCCTCGACGTCGGAACTCTACGGAGGCTTCGGCGAGACGGCGCAGGACGAAAGCACGCCCTTCCGCCCGCGCAGTCCCTATGCCGTCGCCAAGCTCTACGCCTATTGGATCACGGTGAACTACCGCGAGGCCTATGGGCTGCATGCCTCGAACGGCATCCTGTTCAATCACGAAAGCCCGATGCGCGGCGAAACCTTCGTCACGCGGAAGATCACGCGCGCGGCGGCGGCGATCCATCACGGGCTGCAGGACCGGCTCTATCTCGGCAATCTCGACGCGAAACGCGATTGGGGCCATGCGCGCGACTATGTGGACGGCATGTGGCGCATCGTCCGGCAGGACGTGCCGGACGATTACGTGCTCGCCACGGGGGAGACGCGCACCGTGCGCGAATTCTGCGAGCACGCCTTCGCCCGTATCGGCCGGAACATCGCGTGGGACGGCAAGGGCGTCGAGGAGAAGGGCTACGACGCCCGCTCGGGCGACCCGCTGATCGAAGTGGATCCGCGCTATTTCCGCCCGACCGAGGTGGACATGCTGCTCGGCGACGCCTCCAAGGCGCTGCTCAAGCTGGGGTGGCGCGCGCGCACGGGCTTCGAACGGCTCGTGGCCGAAATGGTCGATGCGGATCTCGACGCCGTTCTCGCGGAGGCATCGCGCAATGACCGTCGCGCCTGAACGCATCCAGGGGACGCCCTTCCGGCTCGAAGGCCGCCGGGTCTGGGTGGCGGGCCATCGCGGCCTTGTGGGGTCAGCCCTCGTCCGTCGCCTCGCTTCGGAGGACGTCGAGATCCTCGCCGCGGACCGCACGGAACTCGACCTCACGCGCCAGCGCGACGTGGAACGCTGGATGGAACGGCGACGGCCGGACGTGGTGGTGCTGGCCGCCGCCAAGGTCGGCGGGATCCTCGCCAATGCGGCGCGGCCGATGGAATTCCTGCACGACAATCTCGCCATCGCGCTGAACGTGATCGCCGCAGCGCGGGCCTTCGGCGTCGCCAAGCTCGTTTTTCTCGGCTCCTCCTGCGTCTATCCCAAACATGCGCCGCAACCGATCGGCGAGGATGCGCTGCTGACCGGGCCGCTCGAAATCACCAACGAGGCCTATGCGATCGCCAAGATCGCGGGGATGAAATTCGCGGAATACTGCAACCGCGCCGCGGGCCGGCCCTTCATCAGCCTGATGCCGACCAATCTCTACGGACCGAACGACGATTTCGACCCGCTCACCTCGCATGCCATGCCCGGCATCATCCGCAAGATCCACGAGGCGAAGGTCGCGATGCGGCCGAGCGTGACGCTGCTCGGCACGGGAACGCCGCGGCGGGAATTCCTGCATGCGGACGATCTCGCGGACGCGATCGTCTTCCTGATCCGGCATTACGACGCGCCGGAACCGATCAATGTCGGCTGGGGCAAGGACATCACGATCCGCGAACTCGCCGAACGCGTCGCGCGGATCGTGGGTTACGCGGGCGAGATCATCTTCGATCCGACCGCGCCCGACGGCACGCCGCGCAAGCTGCTCGACGTGAGCCGCATGACCGCGCTGGGCTGGACGCCGAAGATCGGCCTCGAAACGGGAATCGCATCCACTTATCGCCATTGGGTGGCGGGATTCGACGATCTGCGGGTGGCGTGAGGGGACGGCGTCCCCCCTCCATCGGATCAGCGTTTCCGTTCGACGCGCAGGACGTCGCCGGGACGGACTTCGGCGAGATCGTCGACGGGCATGGCGCGGCGGCCGCCCGGCTCGCGGCGGACGAGGACATAGGACACCGGGATCGTCCTCTCCTCCTCGACGCCCGGCCCTTTGAGCCGCAATTCGTCGAGAGCGGCGGAGGCGGACAGGATCCGCCTCTCGATCCGGGCCTGAGCGGCCTCCAATTCGCGCAGGGCGATGACGTCGTCGCGCCGGCGGATCATGTGCACTTCTTCGAGCCGCTGGCGCACTTCGAGCTGCTTCTGCGTGGCGCGGGCGAGGAAGGAGCGGGCTTCGAGAAGGCTGCGCTGGAGCGCGGACTGCTCGCGCCTGACCGCGTTGACGCGCGTCTCCACGGTGAGGCCCTTCTTCAACAGCGCGTCCTGCGTTTCGGCTTCCTTGGCGAGGAGGCGGACCTCCTCCTCATAGAGCACGATGCCCTGCCGGAGGCTTTCGATCTCGGCGTCGTAACTGTCGATCTGCGCGCGGAGCGATGCGTCCTGCCCTTCGAGCAGGGCCTTGCGGCGGCGGAACAGTTCGACCTCGGCGGCGACCACCCGCCGCATCGCCTCCGTCGCGACGAGCGCGTCGAGCGGAACGTCGTCGCCGGAGAAGGCGCGGCCCTCCGCCTCGGACGCGAGCCGGGCGCGCTGCACGCGGCCCGTGAAATGCTGGAGGCGAAGATCCGCCAGCTCCTGCTCCGCCGAAATCAACGGCAGCAGCGCGCCGTCGATCTCGCGGGGACGACGCAGGCCGCCCGCCGAAGCCACGACTTCGAGAACCCGCATGTCGGGCGTGAAGGCGACGGGGCCGGGCCGGTCGACCTCGCCCAGCACGAAGACGGGCGCATGTTCCGCGATCTCCACCGCCGCGGGCGAGCCCGCGGGAATGCGTTCGGCGAGCGCCTCTTCGAGCCGACGCATGATGTCGGACGTCGAAAGGCCCGCCACGGGAAAGGCCCCGAGAAGAGGAAAGCCGATCGTCCCGTCGGGGCCGACGCGGAAGCGGCCGGAGAGCTTCGTCTCGCCGTAGATCGAGACCTGAAGCACGTCGCCGGGGACGATGCGATAGGGCTCGAGCGCGAACGCGTCCTCTCCGAGGGACAGAAGCAGCAGGCTTGCGACGACGGCGGCGCGACCGCGCTTGCTCATTCCGATTTCTCCGCGAGGGGGCCGCGCGCCGCAACGGCCGGACGCGGCATCGGCGCATGCGGACCCCGCGGCACGGAGGCGGGACGAAGGGACCGCGGCTTCGCGGCGGCGGCGGCGGGGACGGGGATCGTCCGGACGGGGACGGGCCCGTAGCTCGCCTCGACGTCGGCGTCGCAACCCGTGAGCACGAAGCCCGCGGGTTCGATGCCGGCGAGCGCGAGACGGCGGACGGCCGCGGCGGCCGCATCGAGCCCGGTGCGTTTCCAGCGGGCGACGAGGATCACGGCGTCGGCGAGTTCGGCCGCGGGCAGGGCCTCCCCGGCCGTCGCCATGGAAGGCGCGTCGAGGATCACGACGTCGAAGCGGAGCTTCAAGGCTTCGATCAGACGGACGAAACCCTCGGTGTCGACGAGCACGCCGAGCGCGGCGGAGCCGGGACCGGCGCCCACGAAGGACGCACCGGATTTCGGATCGGTTCGGATCACGTCTTCGAGCGTGAAGCGGTTCCGCGCCAGGGAGGCGAGATCGTTCGCCGCGACCGCGCCGAAGGCTGCGGCCAGCTGGGGCGAGGCCCCGTCGGCCTCGACGGCGACCACGCGGCGCCCCGCGGCGTCGAGGCTGCGGGCGAGCGCGACCGCGAGCGTGGTCTTTCCGTCCTGCCGTTCGGCCGAGGTGACGGCGACGACCTCCGCGACGTCAGCTTCGCGAGGGCAATCGAGCATCGCGGCCAGCCGCCGCACCGCGTCGGCATAGGCGGAACCGGGCTCCGTCACCGGGAGAAGCTGAAGGACGCCGTTGCGCCGCCCGCATTCGGGAAGCTCGCCGACGACGGCGACGCCCGTCTCCTCCTCCAGCCGTCGCACGGAGCGGATGCGGCGATCGAGCCGGTCCTGCAGAAAGGCGAGCGCCACGCCCAGACCCGCGCCGGCCCCGATCGCCAGCACGACGACGGGCATCCGCCGCGTGGACGGCGTGCGCGGCGGCTCGGCGCGCGAGATGATGCGCGCCTCGGGGGCGGAGAGGCCTTCCTGTTCGACGGTCTGTTTGTAGCGGGTGAGGAAACTCTCATAGAGCGTGCGGTCGGCGCGGGCCTCGCGTTCGAGCTGGTCGAGCTGCACGCCGGCGGCCTTCACGCGGCCCAACTCGCGTTCCGCCTCGGCCGCGGCGGCCGCGAGGTCGCTCTCCTTGCGCCGCGCGATCTCGGCCTCGTCGGCGAGCGCTGCGCGCATCCGGGCGATCTCGGCGACGATCTGCCGACCGATGGAGGCGACGCGCCAGCGCAAGGCGGGGATTTCGGGACTTTTGAGCGCGCCGCTGCGCTCGATTTCGTCGAGCGCGCGTTCGGCGGCGGCGAGATCGCGGCGCAGCGTCTGCAGAGCGGGGCCGTCGAAGAGATCGGTGCGGACGTCGCCGCCCGTCGGATCGAGCGCCGCGGAGAAGCGTGCCTCGGCCGCGGCGCGGGCGGTGCGGGCGGAGGCGAGTTCGGCGGTCAGCGCATTGAGCCGCTGCTCCTGCAGCGTCGCGCCGCCCGCCTCGATCAGCCCCGCGGAACGGCGGAAGGCCTGAACATTGTTCTCGGAGATTTCCAGACGCCGCCGGAGCGCGTCGAGCCTTCGGCCCAGCCATTCGCCCGCGTCGCGGGTCGCGGAGGTCTGGGCGGCGGTGATCTGCTCGAGATAGACCTCGGCGAAGGCGTTGGCGACGTCGGCCGCCCGGACCGGATCGACATGATTGTAGGCGATCACGATCGTGAAGGAGCGGCCGTCATTGCTGACGCGGAGCCCGTCGAGAAGATCGTCGACGGCGGCCCGTCGGCCGGGATCCTCGATCGCGGCGTCGGAGGTTCCGAAGAGGCGCGAACGAAGGCTGCGCTCGGCATCGGGCGGAGCCGCCTCCCCCATCTTCTCGAGGACGCGTTCGGCCATGCCGCGCGAGGCGATGACGTCGAGCTCGGTGCGCAGGACCGGACTCTCCTGCGGCAGGCGCGAGACCACCGTATCGAGCGGCAGAACCTGCACCTTGCGGGCGTCCAGCGCGAGCACGGCCTCGGCCGTCCAGCGGGTGGTGCGGGCGGCGAGATGAGCTGCGGCGAGCGTCGCCGCGCCGAGGGTGCAGACGATCACCCAACGGCGACGGCGGCGCAGCACGCCCAGCGCATCACGCAGCCGGCGGCCCTGTTCCGCCTCGCGGCGGGGCTGCGGAACGATCACGCGAAATCCTCCTCCTCGGCGCGACGGACGGCGGGGGAGGTTCCGTTCAGTCGGCGCTGCGGTCGGGGAAGAGGTTGCTGGTCAGATAGGCGACCTGCGTCCGGTTCTTCGCGTTGAGCTTCTTCATGATGTTGCGGACATGCACCTTCACGGTGCTCTCGCACATGTTCAGCTCATAGGCGATGATCTTGTTCGCCTTGCCCTGCCGGAGAGCCTCGACGACGGCGGCCTGGCGCGAGGTGAACATGCCGTTGCCCGGCGCGGGCGCCCCGTTGGCCTTCTGCATCGACTTCAGCGCACCCGCGGGCACATAGACCCCGCCCGCCCGGATCAGATGCATGGCGCCGACGACGACTTCGAGATTGACGTCGGTCGGGATGTAGCCTCGCACGCCGGCATCGAGCGCACGGACGACGCATTCGAGCTCGTCCACGTCGGACATCAGCACGACGGGCGCGGCGGCGTCGACACGGGCGATCTCGGCGATCCCGCGGTCGATCTCGGCATCGGTCTCCTTGCGTCCCTTGACGCAGAGGATGACGACGGAGCGCTTCGGCTCGTAGCGGTCCGAATTCCGCCACTCCTGAACGCTCGAAAAGGTCTCGACGCCGAGCTCGCCGCCCGCGGATCGGAGACATTCCGCCAGACATTCGCGGATGAGGCTCCGACGGTCGACGAGCACGACGACGTCGCGCCCCTGAACCTTCACGGGCGTCCGATCCTCGCCGTCGGATGCGGAGGCATCCCCTGAACGGTCGATCACTTCGGGTTGAAACGCGCGGCGTACGGCTGAAGACATGCTCTTGATCCCCCAATTCATCAGAGAGCCGACGGGTGTCGAACTTCGAAAAGGCCTGCGGAGGCGACGGCCCGACCCTCGATCCGCATCGCCGAGCGCAGGGCGATCGGCGCAGAACAAGAGACGAACCGACCGACCGCGGGGCCGATCTGATATTACGTAGCGTAAGTTTTTATTTTTATAATTTCAACCCACAGATGCACGGTTCTACCGAGGCTTTATGGGCATATTTACTGTAGTCGATTGCCACATATTGGCTTTATGATTTCATATAACATCAAGTATAATTAAATATTGACTTTATTATATGCCCATTGATCGTTGTTGAACCTTTTTTTTCGAAAGTCGGCCGTTCGTCACCGGCGGGCTCCATCCGGTGGAAGACCCATCGTACAGCTTGCGTCTTCTCACGAATCACTTCGGGTATCGCCGTTTTTGCGCCACAAATGTTCCGTTGCGTCAACAATCCATCGAAACGCAAGCTTCACCGCATGCGCGTCGGAAAGGCCGGCTCCGTCGAAAGAGGGAGCCGTTCGAACCAAGGAGCCGATTCTCAGTCTTTCGAGGGTGATTCGAACCGCCGGGTCAGGCGGGGCGTGCCGCGGCGCGGCGGCGCAGGGCGGCCGCGAAGCCGCCGGCGCGCATCAGGAGCCAGGACGCGATCAGCGCATGGGCGAGATTCCACAGCGAGCCGTTGAGGAAGGCGGCGGCGTAGGAACCCGTGAGATCGAAGATCGCGCCCGACATCCAGCCGCCGAGCGCCATGCCGAACAGCGTCGCCATCAGCACCACGCCGACCCGCGTGCCCGCCTCCGACGCCGGGAAATATTCGCGCACGATGAGCGCATAGCTCGGCACGATCCCGCCTTGGAACAGGCCGAACAGGGCGGAGATCACGTAAAGCGACGTCATGCCGTCGAACAGAAGATAGAGCACCAGCGCGGTGCCCTGCAGAAGCGATCCGATCAGCAGCGTGGCGAGCCCCCCGATCCGATCCATGATCATGCCGGAGACGAGACGGCTGACGATGCCGAAGGCGAGCATCAGCGACAGCATTTCCGCGCCGCGCGCGACGCCGTAACCCAGATCGCCGCAATAGGCCACGATATGCACCTGCGGCATCGCCATGGCCACGCAGCAGGCGAGACCCGCGACGACGAGCACCTTCTGCAGCGTCGAGGAGCTGAGGCCGAGCGAGGTCGTGCCCGGCGCCGCGCCGCCGGGGACCGCCGACGGATCCGACCGTTCGGGACGTGGCCGCCTGAGCAGCAGCAGGAGCGGCGGCATGGCGACGAGGCAGAACAGGCCGATGCCGATATGGGTCGCGCGCCATCCCGCCGTGTCGATGAAGTGCTGGATCACCTTGGGCCAGATCGCGCCGCCCAGATAATTGCCGGAGGCGCAGATCGCGAGGGCGATGCCGCGCCGGCGCTCGAACCAGTAGGAAATGTCGGCGAGCAGCGGGCCGAAGGTCGCCGAACTGCCCAGAAGCCCGATGAAGACCCCGTGGATGATCGCGAATTGCAGGATGGAGGTGGAGAAACCGGCCAGAACATAGCCGAGCGACAAGGCGCCGATCCCGAACAGGACCGGGGGAATGATCCCCTTCCGATCGGCGAAGCGGCCCATCAGCACCCCGCCGAAGGCGAAGCCGATCATGGTGAGCATATAGGGCAGCGAGGCGCCCGCCCGCGCCGTGCCGAATTCCGCCTGAACGGTCGGCAGCACGACGACGACGGACCACATGCCCGCCCCGCCGATGGTCCCGAGCAGCACGGCCGCCGCGAGGCGGACCCAAGAATAGGCGCTTTCGACTTCGCTCGGACGCATCAAGTTTCCTTCCGGTCACGAGACTAGGACCGGACGGTGCAACGAGCCATCGCATTCTTGATGCGGCAGGGATGAGGGCCCCGCGGGGCCCTCGCCGATGCGTGTCGCCGCGTCAGACGTCGCGCAGGTCGCGGACCTTGTCCTTGACCCGACCGGCGGCTTCGCGGATTTCGCCCTCGGTCTTCTCGACCTTTCCTTCGGCCTGCGTCCTGCGGTCGCCCGTCACCCTGCCCGCCGCTTCCTTGATGCGGCCCTTGACCTGCTGGGCCATGCCCTTGATGCGTTCCTTGTCCATGGCTGATTCTCCTCGCCCCTCGGGTCGGCAACGTGCGGCCCCCACGGCGGTTCCGATCCGCCTTCGCGCTTGACCGTTCCCGACCCGCCGTGATCCTGCTTGCGGGAGACGGAAGGGAGCCCGCGATGCGCATTCTCGTGATCAACCCCAACACGACGGCCTCGATGACGGCGAAGATCGGCGAGGCCGCGCGCGCGGTCGCCGCGCCCGGGACCGTGATCGACGCGGTCAATCCCGCGCGCGGCCCGGCCTCGATCGAGGGCTATTACGACGAGGCCTTCTCTGTTCCCGGCCTTTTGGAGGAGATCGCCAAGGGCGAAGCGGCGGGCGTCGACGGCCATGTGATCGCCTGTTTCGACGATACGGGCCTCGAAGCCGCGCGCAGTCTCGCGAACGCGCCGGTGATCGGGATCGGCGAAGCCGCCTTCCATATGGCGAGCCTGCTCGCGCATCGCTTTTCGGTGGTGACGACGCTGTCGCGCTCGATCGCGGCGATCGAGACCAATCTCGTGAAATACGGGCTGATCGCGCGCTGCGCCCGGGTGCGGGCGGCGGAAGTGCCCGTCCTGTCGCTCGAAGATCCGCATTCGGACGCGCGCGCCCGGATTTCGGAGGAGATCGAGAGGGCCAAGCTCGAAGACCGGGCCGAAGCAATCGTGCTCGGCTGCGCGGGCATGGCCGACCTCGCCGCCGACCTCACGAGACGGCATGGCGTCGTCGTGGTCGACGGCGTGGCGGCGGCCGTGAAGCTCGCGGAAGGCCTCGCCGCGCTCGGGCTGCGGACATCGAAGAGCGGCGCCTATGCGCCGCCGCTCCACAAGGCGCGGAACTGAGAGGGGCGGCGCCGGCCGCCGCCCGCCCGGCGCGGCTCAGCGCTCGCGCATCGCGCGCGAGAAATTGTCCGCGATCGGCCGGACCATATAGGACAGCGCGGTGCGGGATTCCGCCTCGATATAGACCTCGGCCGGCATGCCGGGCCGCAGACGATGCACGTCGATCTTCGCGGCCTCGCTCGCGGGCAGCCTGACCCGACCCGTATAGAAGGCCATGGGCGGAGCGCCGGGCGTGGTCTCCTGCGCGACGTCGACGGAGATCCGCTCGAGCACGCCGACGACTTCCGGCGTGGTGCGCTGGTTGAGCGCGGGGAAGCGCACCCTCGCCTGCTGCCCTTCATGGACCTGATCGCGGTCCGTCGGGAGCATGCGCACCTCGATGACGAGACCTTCGGTCACGGGGACGACCTGCATCAGCACGTCGCCCGCGCCGATCACGCCGCCGACCGTGTTGATGCTGCGCTGATGGATAACGCCCGCCTGCGGAGCCTTGATGTCGATACGGGCGAGTTGATCGAGCGCGGCGACGCGGCGTTCCACGACATCGGCGATGCGGGCCTCCGTGTCGCGGACGACGCGCAGCGCCTCGCCGCGGAATTCCTGCTCGGCGCGGATGATCTGCAGTTCGGTTTCGACGATCCGCCCTTTGGCCTGTGCGATGGAGGCGCGCAGCGCGCCGTGCTCGCCTTCGAGCCGGATGGTGTCGCGTTCGAGCGCGTTGCGGCGCTGAATGCCGATCAGATTCTGCCTCCAGAGCTGTTCGACGCCCTCCAATTCGGCGCGGATCAACGTCATCTCTTGCATACGGGCGGACAGCTGATCCTGCAGGCCGCCGATCTCGTCCCGCGTCTGCCGGATCCGCTCCTCCAACTGCGCCCTCAACCCGTCGAGCCCCTTGCGGCGCGCGTCGAACAGACGCCTTTCGTCGTCGACGATCTTGCGCGTCTCGGGGTCGCGCTCGGCCTTGGCCAGAAGCGCGGGCTGGAAGACGATGACGCCGTCCGGGACCTTTTCGGCGTCGAGCCTTGCGGCACGGCCGAGCAGAGCATCCAATTGCCGTTCGACGACCGCGAGATTGGCCTGCGCCATGGTCGCGTCGAGACGCGCCACGACTTGGCCCTCCTCCACCACGTCGCCGTCCTTGACGAGGAGCTCGCCGACGATGCCGCCCGTGGGATGCTGGACCTTCTTGGCGGAGGTCTCCACGACGAGCGTTCCGGTCGCGATCACGGCCGACGAGATCTTCGCGACGGCGGCCCAACCGCCGAAACCGAAGACGATGATGAAGCAGACGAGGATGCCCGTGCGGACATAATGCTCGACGCCCCAGCGCCGCTTTTCGCGGGACGCGGCGTGGGACGCCGCAGCGGCCATTCCCTGCATGCCGTTCATGATGCACCTCCCTGACGAAGGACTTCGACGTTCCGCCGCATCGGTTGGAGCACTTTGGCGAGTACCTCGTCGCGCGGGCCGAAATGGCGGATCTGGCCTTCCGACATCATCGCGACCATGTCGACCGCGCCGAGCGCGCTCGGGCGATGAGCCACGATCACCACGATCCCGCCGCGGGC